>NZ_BAAILO010000015.1:0-32889 GCF_054589115.1 Cupriavidus sp. 8B
GCCTGGCCGGCGGAAATCACGGCTACACCGATTGGTTCTCTATTCCAGTCGGTTTGCTCCCCTCTCCCACTTGTGGGAGAGGGGCCGGGGGAGAGGGCGGGCGGTCGCAGAGGCGATATCCGCCACCATGCCGCGGCGTCCTCAGGCGCTAGAACAACTTCCCAATCACCAACGCCACCATCGACAACAGAATCGTCGAAGCAAACGGCAACACGAACTCCCGCCCGAACAACCGAAACCGCAGGTCCCCCGGCAGCCGACCCAGCCCCAACTTCTGCAGCCAGGGTAGCGCCGACGACAGCACGACGACGGCGAGGAAGATGGTGAAAGTCCAGCGCAACATGGCGGCGTGCCTAGAGGATAAAGGGTGGGATGCGGTGCCAGGACTATAGCGCGTGGCTGCGATCGCCGCGTGCGAAGCCTGCCAGCGGCAGCGCCGCATCGAAGTCGCGGGTCAGCGCGATGACCTTGAACAGTTCGCCCATCTCGGCCTCCGACAGCAGCTTTTGCACTGCGTTGGCGGCGGGCAGGAAGTTGCGCGTGTCGTTGGGGTCCAGCGCCATCAGCAGTTCGGTGATGCCGGCATTCATCAGGAAGCGCGCCTGCGAGGCGAAGCCGGCCACCGTCAGCCCGGCATCTGCCGCGGCGTGGGCGATGCCGCTGAAGTTGACGTGGGCGGTGATGTCCTGCAGGCCGGGGTAGAGGAAGGGGTCCGGGTGGGCGTGATGGCGGTAGTGGCACATCAGCGTGCCGCCGACGCGCTGCGGATGGTAGTACTCGGCGGCGGGGAAACCGTAGTCGATCAGGAACACCGCCCCGCGCGTGAGCATCGTGCCCACCGCCCGCATGAAGCCTTCGGCCTCGGCGTGGGTTTCGGTGACGATATCGTGGTCGCCGGCCACGGCGTGCAGCGCCGCGGGCAGGGCATCTGCCGCCAGGGGGCGGTCGGAGAAGACAAAGGCGGCGTCCGCTGCGTCCGCTTGATCGGCATCGTCATCCCGGCGGGCTACGCCGCGCTCCAGCCAGCGGGCATGGCTGCGGGCGAACAGCCGCACCGGCATGGCGTCCAGCACTTCGTTGCCGACCACGATCCCCTCGAAATGCTCGGGCAGGGTATCCAGCCAGGCGACGCGCGGGGCCAGGTGCGGCGCGCGCGCGGCCAGCGTGGCCTGCTGGCGCGCGCGCAGCTCGCCGGAGAGCTCGACGATGGCGTAGCGCTCGGGCAACTGGCCTTCCTGCTCCAGGGCCAGCAGCAGGTCGGCGGCGAGCCGGCCGGTGCCGGCGCCGAATTCCAGGGCCTGCGACAGGCCTTGCGCCAGCAGGGGCGCGAACTGGCGCGCGAGCGTACGGGCGAAATACGGGCTGAGCTCGGGGGCGGTGATGAAGTCGCTGCCATCGCGCGCGTCGCGGCCGAACTTGGCGGCGCCGCCGCTGTAGTAGCCCAGCCCGGGCGCATATAGCGCAAGCGCCATATAGCGGTCGAAACCGAGCCAGCCGCCCGCGTCGTCGATAGCCTGGCCGATGTGCGCGGTCAGCGCGGCGGACGCCGACAGTGCGTCGGCGGGGGGAAGGGGTAAACTAACGCCTTTGTGCATACCGCGATTGTAGCAATGCCAGCCTCCGAATCCCCTGACTCCGCATCGCCTGCCGGCGCTACCGCCGCCGCAGCCTCCGCTACCCCCGCGCGCGGCATCGCGCTTGTCACCGGCGCCGCGCGCCGGCTCGGGCGCGTGATCGCGCTGGAACTGGCCGAGCGCGGCTGGGACGTGGCGGTACACTGCCACCGCTCGCTGGCCGAGGCCGAGGCGCTGGCCGAACAGATCCGCGCCGGCGGACGGCGCGCCGCCGTGCTGCAGGCCGACCTGGCCGACGAGGCGTCCACCGCCACGCTGATCAAGGCCTGCACCGATGCGCTGGGCGTGCCGACCTGCCTGGTCAACAATGCCTCGCTGTTCCAGTACGACGTGGCCACCAGCTTTTCCTATGCCTCGCTCGATACGCATATGCGCACCAATGTGGCCGCGCCGCTGCTGCTCGCGCGGGAAATGCACCGTGCCATGTCGGACACGCAGCGCGGCGTGGTCATCAACCTGCTCGACCAGAAGCTGGATAACCTGAATCCGGACTTCCTGTCGTACACCCTGTCCAAGGCGGCGCTGCAGACGGCCACCGTGCAACTGGCCCAGGCACTGGGACCCAAGCTGCGCGTGGTGGGCGTGGCGCCCGGCATCACCATGGTCTCGGGCGACCAGTCCAGCCCGGGCTTCCGGCGCGCCCACCGCATGACGCCGCTGGGGCAGTCGTCCACGCCGGAAGACATCGCGCAGGCGGTGGCCTACCTGGCCGAGGCGCGCGCCGTGACCGGCACCACGCTTTACGTCGACGGCGGCCAGCACCTGATGCCGCTGGCGCGCGACGTGATGTTCCTGACCGAATAATCGAATAACGTACCGGCGCGCGCCATGACCGCGCGTGCCTTCTCCTTCTTTTTTCCTCTCCCCCCATCATGACCATGCTCGCCGCCCTCACACACCCCAGCCTGCAAGACTGCCGCCGCATGTTCTTGCGCAACTACGAAGTGCAGATCAATATCGGCGTGCACGAATTCGAGAAAAAGGGCGAACAGCGCGTGCTGATCAATATCGACCTGTTCGTGCCGCTGGCCCAGAGCACGCCGCAGGACGACAAGCTGCAGGAAGTGGTGGACTACGACTTCATGCGCAATACGGTCGCCGAGCGCATGGCGCAGGGCCACGTCCACCTGCAGGAAACCCTGTGCGACGACGTGGCGCGCGCCATGCTCAAGCACCCCAAGGTGCGCGCCGTGCGCGTATCGACCGAAAAGCCGGACGTGTATCCGGACTGCGATTCGGTCGGCGTCGAGGTGTTCCACATCAAGAGCGAGTAAGTTAGTCAGTGCCTTAGTCAGTGAGCTAGTTGCTCTGGCAGGCCACCGGCGCAGGGTGGCGGCTCACGGTAAAATGCCGGGTTCTCCGGCCCCGGCAGCTCGCATGTGATGCAACTGCCGCATTGTGCGCCGCTTTGCCTTTGCTTTGCCGTACCCATCGCCCCATCGCCATGACCGCCACCACGCATTCCAAGAACTTCTTCCGCCTGGAGACCTATCTCCAGTCGCAGACGGGCCGCGCCATCGGCGATTTCAAGATGATCGAGGATGGCGACACGGTGCTGGTGTGCCTAAGCGGCGGCAAGGACTCGTACACCATGCTGTCGGTGCTGATGGCGCTGCAAAAACGCGCGCCGGTCAAGTTCAAGCTGATCGCGATGAACCTGGACCAGAAGCAGCCGGGCTTTCCCGCGCACATCCTGCCCGCCTACCTGAAATCGGTGGGGGTGGAGTACGTGATCGTCGACGCGGATACCTATTCCATCGTCAAGGAGAAGGTGCCCGAGGGCAAGACCACCTGCTCGCTGTGCTCGCGCCTGCGCCGCGGCGTGATCTACCGTACCGCCAAGGAGCTCGGCGCCAACAAGATCGCGCTGGGCCACCATCGCGACGACATCATCCAGACCTTCTTCCTGAATCTGTTCTTTGGCGGCAAGATGAAGGCGATGCCGCCCAAGCTGGCCACCGACGACGGCCAGCACATCGTGATCCGCCCGCTGGCCTATTGCCCTGAAAAGGACATTGCCAGCTACGCGCGCGCCATGGAGTACCCGATCATCCCGTGCAACCTGTGCGGCTCGCAGGAGAACCTGCAGCGCAAGAAGGTCAAGGAGATGGTGTTGGAGTGGGAGCGGACCAATCCGGGGCGCACCGACAATATCTTTGCCGCGCTGCGCAGCGTGGTGCCGTCGCATCTGGCCGATACCGATCTGTTCGATTTCAACGGGCTGGCAACGGGCCTGGCCAAGGTGGACGAGGCGGCGCTGTTCGGCGAGACCACCTTCTCCCAGCAGCCGCTGGTTTTTGCCGGCGGCATGGAAGAGAACAAGCTGGAATTCGTGCGCTTCGAGAAATCCGCGCCGGCCAACCCGGCGCAGCCTGGCGCCGAATAGGCCACCCGCCGGCCCCCGTCAGTTCTCCGCGCGCGCTGGCCGGGCCGCTGCCGCATTGACGGTGCCATCCCGCATCAACGCATTCGCATCCTCGATCCATTTCTGGAAGCGATCCGCGGCGTGCGCCTTCTGCTCCGGCGTGGTCAGGTTGGCAATGGTAGTGGTAAGTGCCAGCCCAGCCTCGTTATTGGCGTCATAACGGGCATTGCGTTCCCGGGTAGGCGGGTTCTGCCAGTGATCGCCAAAGCGCTTTAGCATCTCCACGACCTGGGCCTTGGGCGGATGCTCGGCCTGCACCTGGCGCACCAGCGCCAGCCATTCCTGCTGGCGCTTGACGCGCTCCGCATAGCGCGCCTCGGCGCCTTGCACCACGGGTGCCATGGCGCGGCGGATGGTGGCTTCCTGTTCACTCGAGAAGCGGCCGTAGACCAGCCGCGCGTAGTCCATTATCTTGTCGAACCGGGCTTCCTCGCGGGCGGCCGGGTCGGGGCGCAGGTATTCCTTGCGGTATTTGGCGTTGGCGTCGGCGAACTTCTTCTCCATGCGGGCGATCTGCTCCGGCGTCAGCGTCAGCAACAGGTCGGCCACGTCGGGCATGGAGCGATCGAAGGCGACGCGTGCCAGGCGCTGGGCGTCGTCCTGGATCTTGCCGACCGCGGCCGCGGAGACCGGTTGCTGTACCTCGCTCCTGGCCTGGCGCAGCAGGCCGACGATCTCGGGCAACTGGTCCTTGCGGTGCCAGGCGAAGAAGCGGACGATGGCGTCGCGGGTGAGGGGTTCCTGGCTGGCGGAGACATCGACGTAGTTGTCGATCCACCAGTAGGCGAGCCGGTCGCCCTGCTGGTAGCCTAGCTTCATGGCATTGCAGGCCGTCAGGGCGACCACGGCTGTGACCAGAAAGAGACGCCGGAGAAGGTCCCCACGCAGGATGGGAAAGGCGGTCAAACGGCGCAAAACCCCCATGATAGAATCCTTTTCCGCGCGTTTTGGCGGCTGATCGCGCCCGCGATTCCCGGCCGGTGCTGGTTTTGCCGCCGGTTTTGGGGTTCGGGCCAGGATCCTGGCCAACGCTGCCGGCCCCCGGGCTCTCCGAGGGGGTGATTCATACTGTTTGCTGTACACACTCACTTAGGATCCTCCTTGTGAATATCGTCATTCTCGCTGCAGGAATGGGCAAGCGGATGAACTCTGCGCTGCCCAAGGTCCTGCATCCCCTCGCTGGCCGGCCGCTGCTTGCTCATGTGATTGAAACGGCGCGCAAATTGTTGCCGACCCGGCTCGTGGTGGTGGTTGGGCATGGCGCCGACCGCGTGCGCGAGGCGGTTGGCGCGCCAGACGTCGCTTTTGCCCTGCAAGCCGAGCAGCTTGGCACCGGCCATGCCGTGGCGCAGGCGCTGCCGCTGCTCGACGACAGCCAGCCGACCCTGGTGCTGTACGGCGATGTACCGCTGACCGAGGCCGCCACGCTGCAGCGCCTGGTGGCCGCGGCCGGCAGCGAGCGCTTCGGCATCCTGACGGTCGAGATGGATGACCCCACAGGCTATGGCCGCATCGTGCGCGACGCGGGCAAGATCGTGCGCATCGTCGAACAAAAGGATGCCAGCGAGCCGCAGCGCGCCATCCGTGAAATCAATACCGGCATCATCCTGGCGCCCACCGGCCCGCTGCGCCGCTGGCTGTCCACCCTGCGCAACGACAACGCCCAGGGTGAGTATTACCTGACCGACGCTGTCGAGCGCGCGGTGGCGGACGGCATGGAAGTGGTTTCCGCACAGCCCGATGCGCTGTGGGAAACGCTGGGTGTCAACAGCAAGGTGCAGCTCGCCGAGCTGGAGCGCATTCATCAGCGCAACCTGGCGCAGCGCCTGCTGGAAGCCGGCGTGACGCTGCTGGATCCGGCGCGCATCGATATCCGCGGCGAGCTCACCTGCGGGCGCGACGTCACCATCGACGTGAACTGCGTGTTCGAAGGCCGCGTGCACCTCGAAGACGGCGCGCATATCGGCGCCAACTGCGTGCTGCGCAACAGCACCGTAGGCGCTGGCGCGCGAGTGCAGCCGTTCTGTCATTTCGAGGATGCCAGCGTTGGCGCGGCCGGCCGCATCGGCCCGTACGCGCGCCTGCGCCCGGGCACGGTGCTGGGCGAGGACGTGCATATCGGCAACTTTGTCGAGGTCAAGAACAGCCAGATCGCCGCGCACAGCAAGGCCAACCACCTTGCCTACGTGGGCGACGCCACGGTCGGCTCGCGCGTCAACATCGGCGCGGGCACCATTACCTGCAACTACGATGGCGCGAACAAGTACCGCACCGTCATCGAGGACGATGTCTTTATCGGTTCCGATACGCAGCTGGTCGCGCCGGTGACCGTGCGCCGCGGCGCCACCATTGGCGCCGGCACCACGCTGACCAAGGAGGCGGCGGCCGACAAGCTGACGCTGTCGCGCTCCAAGCAGATGACGCTCGACGCGTGGCAGCGTCCGGTCAAGCAAGCCAAGAAATAAACCCCGCCACCGTGCGGCCGGGATACGGCCGCACGGCAATGGCAACTCGCGGGAGACGGCATCGCCGTCCTCGCGCCATTCATCCGGTGCGGCCGTGTCCGCGCCCTGTGGGAGAAGAATATGTGCGGCATCGTCGGCGGGGTTTCCTCGCGCAATATCGTTCCTGTCCTGATCGAAGGACTGCGTCGCCTCGAGTACCGTGGCTATGATTCGTGTGGCGTGGCGGTGGTGCGCGATGGCGCGCTCGAGCGCGCCCGCACGGTCTCGCGCGTGGCTGACCTGGACGAGCAGACCCGCGCGTCCGGCCTGTCCGGCATGACCGGCGTGGCGCATACGCGCTGGGCCACGCACGGCAAGCCTGACACCATCAACGCCCACCCGCATTTCTCGGGCGAGTCCATCGCGCTGGTGCACAACGGCATCATCGAGAACTATGAGCCGCTGCGCGAAGAGCTGCGCGCCGCCGGCTACGGCTTCGAGTCGCAGACCGACACTGAAGTGGTGGCCCACCTGATCCACCAGGTCTACACCTACCCGAGCAGCGCCACGCGGGGCGACCTGTTCGCCTCGGTGCGCGCGGTGACCAAGCGCCTGCGCGGCGCCTACGCCATCGCCGTGTTCTCCAAGGACCATCCGGAACGCGTGGTCGGCGCCCGCGCCGGCTCGCCGCTGGTGGTGGCGCTGGGCGACAACGAATCCTTCCTGGCCTCCGACGCGCTGGCCGTGGCGGGTACCGCCAACCGCATCATCTACCTGGAAGAAGGCGACGTGGTGGAGCTCACCCGCGAAGGCGCGACCATCCGCGACGCGCACGACCACCTGGTCGAGCGCGAAGTGCGCGTGGTTGAGACGCACGCCGCGGCGGTGGAGCTGGGCCCGTACCGCCACTTCATGCAGAAGGAAATCTTCGAGCAGCCGCGCGCGCTCGGCGATACGCTGGAAGGCATCGAGGCCATCACGCCGGAACTGTTCGGCGAGACGGCCCAGAGCGTGTTCAGCGAGATCGACAGCGTGCTGATCCTGGCTTGCGGCACCAGCTATTACTCGGGCTGCACCGCCAAGTACTGGCTCGAATCGGTTGCCAAGATCCCGACCCAGGTCGAGGTGGCGAGCGAGTACCGCTACCGCGAGACTGTGCCCAATCCGCGCGCGCTGGTGGTGGTGATCTCGCAGTCCGGCGAGACCGCCGATACCATGGCCGCCCTGCGCCACGCCAAGTCGCTGGGCCACACGCATACCCTGGCGGTGTGCAATGTATCCACCAGCGCCATGGTGCGCGAGACCGAACTGCGCTTCCTGACCCGCGCCGGCACCGAGATCGGCGTGGCGTCGACCAAGGCCTTCACCACTCAGCTCGCCGCGCTGTACATGCTGACCCTGGCGCTGGCCAAGGTACGCGGCAGGCTCACGGCCGAGGCGGAAGCCGCCGCGCTGACCAACCTGCGCCACCTGCCTGTGGCCCTGCACGGCGTGCTGGCGCTGGAGCCGCAGATCATCTCCTGGTCCGAGGACTTTGCCCGCCGCGAAAACGCGCTGTTCCTGGGCCGCGGCCTGCATTACCCCATTGCCCTGGAAGGCGCGCTCAAGCTCAAGGAAATCTCGTATATCCACGCCGAAGCCTATCCGGCCGGCGAGCTCAAGCACGGCCCGCTGGCACTGGTGACCGAGGCCATGCCCGTGGTCACGGTGGCGCCCAACGACGCGCTGCTGGAAAAGCTGAAATCCAACATCCAGGAAGTGCGCGCCCGCGGCGGCCGGCTGTATGTGTTCGCCGACAGCGACACGCACATCCAGTCCACCGAGGGCATCCAGGTGATCCGCCTGCCCGAGCACTACGGCGACCTGTCGCCGATCCTGCACGTAGTGCCGCTGCAATTGCTGGCGTACCACACCGCCTGTGCGCGCGGCACCGACGTGGACAAGCCGCGTAACCTGGCCAAGTCGGTCACGGTGGAGTAACGCAAGCGATAGCGATAGCGGCGATAGCTGCTGCTGCAAGCCGCGCCGCACGGCATGGCCAGGAACGCCTGGCCGGCCGGGCGGCTTGGCCGGCATGGGTAAGCGCGTATTCATGCCAGTTGCCGGTGGAGGGCGCGCGGCCAGACGGCCGGGTTTGCGCCGATACTGGTTTCAGGATGGTCTTTCGGCTCGCCGCACGCTATCGGTGAGTTGCCTACTTTGGTATCGGCCAACGCCGCCGGGGCGCGCCATGCGCTCGTTCACCTCGCTCGCCTCGTTCGCCTCTTTCGTTTGGTGGACTTGAATAGTCCCCGTCAATGGCCAAACATCTCGCACGGCTGTGTTCTCGCCGATTGACGTGCCCGACACAAGGCCTCCTGCAGATCCAGACAAGCAGGAAGACGATAAAAACCTAAAACACCAATGCGAATATGCGGGCCAGGTGCTCTAGGCGTCCCGCCGCACACCTTGCCTCGGGAATGACCGAAGATTGGCTTGCCGGGCGGCTCCTACGCCGCCCAGGATTTTGGGGATAACAATGCCTGAGGCCAGCGCCGCGCCTACCTGTGCTCGGCAGACCGGAGGAAGCTCGCCGAGATCTCTCGCGTGAGCAGGCTGATGGCTTCCATCTCCCCATCGGACAGTCCGCCCGTGCAGGCGGTTGGGCCCCAGTCTCCGCAGATCACGGCGACGCAGCGATTCTTGATCATCACGGGCGCCAGCAGGATGGAGCGGGCATCGGGCATCTGTTCCCGATACCAGCGGGGCACGCGGTGCGCCACCTCTTTGTCAAAGGAGTCTTCGAACAGCAGCGGCTTGTTGCCGATGGTGGCGAAGTGAAAGATGTCGGGGACGAATCCTTCCTCGAACGATAGCGCTTCCATCTTCTCGCGCATGCCCTCGCCAAATCCAACCCGTGCGCCGAAGCGCTTGGCCATGGGGTTGAGCAGCATGAGGAAGCAATGCGAGAAATTCAGCGCCTGCATGGTCGATTCGAGCACCAGCGGCGCCAGCTCGGAGACCGGCAGCTCGCTGCCCTCGCGTTGTACCTCCAGCAGGCTTTGCTGAAGGCGCTCGAGGGCATCCTTTGGCTTGCCGGCATTCAGCGCAGGGCTCGCCTGTGCTGTCTCCGGCAACTCGGCATTGGTCATGGAGACGTTCAATGCCTGCGCCTGCCTGACCGCGCATTCGACCGCGGAAGATTGCAACCCCAATGCCTGGGCGTGATCCAGCAGCAGGGACTGCACGACGTCCGCGGGCGCGTCCCTTGCGAGCAGCGCCGCGGCACGCGAGGACACGTCGGCAATGGCACCGAGCCAGTCGGCATGGGATTCCAGGACTGCTTTGGCGTCAAGGCGCTGGCAGCGCATCGAGGTTGCGATCAGGCTGGGCAGCCGCCATTTGGCGGCAGCCGCTGCCGCAATGTCTTCGAGGGTGACGCCCAGCACCTGCTGGCACGCTTGGCCTTCCCGCGCGGGGTCGCCCTCGCACAGGGCCTGGATCCGTTCCCACTCCTCGGCAAAGTAGAAGACCAGAAGCAGGCGGCTCATGTGGTGCATCAACGTGCAAACCACGGCTTCTTCCGCCTGCCTGATGCCTTGCGCGTTGCTCAGCGCGCGCGTGAGCTCGCCGGCGACCAGGGCCTGCCTCAGCTCGATGGAAGCCTGCGGGCGATTGATGGCCACGCCGGAAAAATAGTCCAGCAACTGGACCCCGAGCGTGAGGTGGCTGATCGCTTCTACCCCCAGGACCAGGATGGCGCGCGACACCGTCGTGACTTCCCCCCCGAACGAGCGATACATGGCGGAGTTGGCCAGGCGTATGACCTTCTGCGACAAGCTGAAATCGGAGAGCACGCCCGCGGCCATCTCACCGACGCTGGTGTCGCTGTTCAGCGTCTTGAAGATGTTGTCGATGCAGAACTGCAGCGTGGGGAAATCCCCTTGCTGCGCCATGCGGTTCCATAGTGTCTCGAAGAACGTCTTGTTTGACATGGCGGCGTCTATTTCGAGAACACTTGGGCGCTGCCAAGCTGCAGCATGCCGGCTTGCGCCTGGTCCACGAACTGGGCCGGGCTCATCGCCTTCGCATAGCGCCAGCCCTGCACCAGCTCACAGCCTTGCTCGGCCAGCAACTGGCTTTGCTCGTCGGACTCCACGCCTTCCGCGATGGCCACCAGCCCGAGCTCCCGCGCGAGCGACAGCACGGCAAACACAATGGTCCGCGCATGCGGGGAGTCCATCATGTCGGCCACAAAGCTCTGGTCGATCTTCAGTGCCGAGAGCGGGAAGCGGCGCAGGTAGGACAGGCTGGAGTACCCCGTGCCGAAGTCGTCGACCGCGAACCGCACGCCCAATGCGCGCAACTCCGTCAGCAAGTCTTGCGCCGCTTCGGGGTCGGTCATCAACGCGCCTTCCGTAATTTCCAGGACCAGCCGGTGCGAGCTGATGCCGGCATCCTTGATGGCCCGCCTGACGCTGTCCGCGAAGCCGGGGTGCCTGAACTGCACCGGCGAGACATTGACGGATATGTATCCCACGTCCAGGCCTAGCGCATCCCAGCTTGCCAGTTGCGCGCAAGCGCAACGTAGCGCCCACGCCCCAAGATGGTTGATGAGGCCGTTATGTTCGGCAACCGGGATAAACACACCCGGCGGGACACACCCCGTCGGGTGTTGCCACCGCATCAGCGCCTCGACCGCGCAGACCTTGCCGGAGCCGGGCCACACGATCGGCTGGTAGTGAAGCAGGAACTCGCCGTTCTGGACGGCCTCGAACATGTTCTGTTCGATCCGGAACTGCTCGTCCAGCCGATGCTCCAGCTCCGGCGTGTAGACGCAGTATCGATTCTTGCCCTGCGCCTTGGCGTCATACATGGCCAGATCCGCCCGCTTGAGCAGTTGCGACTCGGGCTGATGGGCCAGCGTGCCAAAGGTGAGGCCCAGGCTGGTGGTGACGCGGATCTGGCAACCGGCCAGGTGAAAAGGCTGCCTGCAGACATGGATCACCTTCTCCACGATGCCGATGGCGGCCGCTTCCGATGCGATCCCGTCCAGCAGCAGCACGAACTCATCGCCGCCCAGCCGAGCGACCATGTCCGTCGGGCGCACGGCGCCAAGCAGCCGCACGCTGACTTGCTTGAGCAAGGCGTCGCCAAATTCATGGCCGAGCGAGTCATTCACCTTCTTGAACCCGTCGAGGTCCATCAAGGCAAGCGCAAATGGCGCCTTTCCCGTGCCATCTTCGGCAAAGTACCCGGCAATGCGTTCGCGCACCATGGCGCGGTTGCCTACGCCGGTGAGCGGATCGCGAAAAGACGCCTCGATGAGCCGCTCTTCGTTGTCGACCCAGTCGGTCACGTCGTAGCCAAACAGCAGCAAACTCGGGTTGCCATCCTCGTCGGCATAGCGGCACACGCGCAGGTCCAGCCAGCGGCTTTCGCCGACGCCGCCGGAGAAGCGGATGCGGCTGGTCTTGCAGGGCGCGTCTTGCTCGCAGGCACGCAGCAGCTCGGCGAGCCGCTCACGCTGCTCGAACGAGACGACATCCAGGATCGAGGATTTAAGAAGGTATTCCCGGGGATAGGCAAGCAGCTGCGCCGAGGCTTCGGTTGCCAGGATGATGTTGCCCGCGTCATCGATCTGTAGGGCAAGCCCGCCCGAAGCCTCGAGCAATGCCCAGGCAGCCCGCGCCGATACCCCGGTGGATAGGAGCGGGTTCCGGTCGGAGGATGGCCATTCAGGGGGCTCGTCCGCTAGAACTGCGTCATACGTAAACGACGTCATGGAACTCTGGTTGAAACTCGGGCCGAATTGAGCGTCTGGTGATCCAACGCCGCCAGCGCTGCCGTGCCTGGCTGTCTTGCGCATTAAAGTGATTTTGGATGCATGTTACCCATGCTGCGCATGCCAGTTTAACGCTTTACCACGACGTTCGATCACCCGAATGCGTTACCTGGCAAGAGATTGTGGCGCCGTTGCACAGGAGGCCCCTCGATACATCGATGGCCCAAGCCTGGCTGACACGGATTTGCCGGATACTTCCCGCCCCGCGAACGTTCGCGCACTGGTGCCTTAGAATGCAGCACAAACCAGATCGGAGACCGTGCATGCTGTGGAAATCGACCCCCTCCCTGAAAGACCTCCAGGACCGCCACAAGGACACCGCCGTCGAGCAACTCGGCATCGAGTTCACCGAGATCGGCGCGGCTTCGCTCAGTGCACGCATGCCGGTGGACCGCCGCACCGTGCAGCCGTATGGCATCCTGCACGGCGGGGCTTCGGTGGTGCTGGCGGAGACGCTGGGCAGTTGCGCCGCCAGCCTGTGCCTGGATAGCGAGACGCAATATTGTGTCGGGCTCGACATCAATGCCAACCATGTGCGCGCGGCGCGCACCGGCTTTGTGACCGGCACCGCCACGCCGGTGCATATCGGCCGCACCACCCATGTGTGGGCCATCGAGATCCGCAACGACGAAGGCAAGATGGTGTGCGTCTCCCGGATCACCATGTCCATTCTTTCGCGCTGAGCGCCACGGCCCAAGGCCGGCATGGTGCGATGTCCCTGCCTTCAGCAAGCGTGCTCCCGGCTGCAGCTTCGCGCTCCGTGCAGAGTTTTTCATTTCCGGCTACACTGCGCCCCGCACTGTAAGCGGACGCCAAAACGCGGCGTCCCGGCAGCGGCGGGGTGGCAGAGTGGTTATGCGACGGTCTGCAAAGCCGTACACGGCGGTTCAATTCCGTTCCCCCGCCTCCAGGTTTCCAGTCATGCGGGTGTTCCGCCCGCACTCTCCTGTCAGTCCCTCCTGCCTCCGGCCATCGGCGCCTGGCAAGGCCTTGCACACTTGTTCCACACAAGCAGCGGACAAGGCGTCATTTATGCCGTTTTCCCCGCTGGAACAAGTCGCCCGAATCATGTAGTGTGAAGTCAACGCAGTCCATCCATGACAACCTCCGCCATCGTGCGTGGCGGGGAGATAATTGCAATGACAAGAGATCTGCGTATCCGCGCCGCACAACCGGCCGATTGGCCGGCAATCGCGGAAGTTCTTGAAGCCTGTGGCCTCGCCAGCGACGATCTCGATCCCTCGCTGGCGTTGTTCCATATTGCCGTGCTCGACGGCGGGATTGTCGGTTGCGCCGGCGCCGAAGGCTATGGCGACACCGTAGTCGTGCGCTCGGTCGCGGTGTTGCCGCCCTATCGCGATCGCGGCATCGCCTCCCATATGGTTTCCGCCGTGCTGATGCGCGCCCGTGCCAGCGGCTGCACGCGCGCCGTGCTGCTGAGCGCCAGTTGCCCCAGCTACTTTGCCCGCTACGGGTTCTCGTTGATCTCGGCCGATCGCCTGCCGCCGGAAGTGCGCGCGTCGCGCGAATTCCGGCAGCAAGAGGGCGCGCTGCCGCTATGCATGTGTTGCGAGCTGAAATGATCCACCTGACGTGCCGATGACCCCGACGAACCCGACGAATCCACTGAACCCGACCCGGCCGGCGAGCGCTGTCCCCTTCGATTACCTGGTCTATATCGGCCGTTTCGAGCCCATGCACAACGGGCACTTCGCCATGCTGCGCCAGGCGCTGGCGCAGGCCCGCACGGTGATCGTGGTGCTGGGTTCCGCGGGTGGCGCCCGCACCGTGAAGAACCCGTTTACCGCGGATGAGCGCCGCCAGATGATCGAGGGCGCGGTGGCGGCCTGGGACGCCGCGCGCGTTGCCGACCTGCGTTTTGTGGTGGTGCGCGACTACTACGAAAGCGCGCGCTGGACAGCGGCAGTGCGCGCCGTGGCGGGCGCGGTGATCGATGCGCCCGCGCACGGCACGCCGCGCGTTGGCCTGTTCGGGCACTTCAAGGATGCGTCCTCGGGCTACCTCAATGACTTCCCCGGCTGGGAGCTGGTGCCGCAGCCAAGCTTCGGGCAGCTCAATGCTGCCGACGTGCGCCGCCAATGGTTCGAGCAGCAGGGGGGGCTGCAAGGGCTGGAGAGCGTGCTGCCGCAGCCGGTGGCCGCGTTCCTGCGCGAGTTCGCCGGGCGCGAAGCGTTCGCGACCTTGCTGGCCGAGTACCGCTTCCTGCAGGACCACGGCCGCCGCTGGGCGGCCGCGCCGTATCCGCCGGTCTTCGTGACCGTGGATGCGGTGGTGCGCTGCTGTGGCCAGGTGCTGCTGATCCGCCGTGGCGGACAGCCAGGCCGCGGCGCCTGGGCGCTGCCCGGCGGCTTCCTGGACCAGCACGAGCGCGTGGCCGATGCGGTGCTGCGCGAGCTCGACGAGGAAACACGCTTCGGCCTGCCCAAGGCGGCGCTGCAGCAGTCCTTGCGCGACCAGGCGCTGTTCGACCATCCCGAGCGCAGCCAGCGCGGGCGCACGCTGACCCACGCTTTCTTCTTCGACCTGCCGCTCGATGCGCTGCCGGCGGTGGCCGCCGCCGATGACGCGGCCGCGGTACGCTGGGTGCCGCAGCAGGAGTTGCTGGCGCTGGAAGGGCAGATGTTCGAGGATCACCTGCTGATCCTCGATCGCTTCCTGCATCTGTTCGACGGCGAGGCGCAGCCCGCGGGCTGAGCCGACCCGCCGCCGGGATCAGTGTCCGCTACCACGGCGGTAGATGAGATGTGAACTGGTTGGTCATGCAATAGCGGTGAACGATGCGGCGGCGCCAACCGAGCTGACGCCGTGCGAGCACATCTACGAGAAACTCGGCGTGGAGACCCGCACGGCCGCCGTGGCGGCCGCGCAGCGCGCTCTGGCATAGGCCAGCCTTTGGCCAGCAGCGCTGGTGTTGCGAATGCGCTTCATCCAGGCCGGCTGTATGGGTGGTTGGCAAACATGTCGACACAAGCCTCTGCTATCTTAGGCGCCCCGCCTGTCGCTGGCCTCCACTCCCATATTGGCTCCCATGCAAGCTTCGACTACCACGCCGGACACCGCAGCCCCGGCCGCCATCAGCCTGCGCCAGGCTTTCTGGTACTGGCTCAAGCTGGGCTTCATCAGTTTTGGGGGCCCGGCGGGGCAGATCGCCATCATGCACGAGGACCTGGTCGAGCGGCGCCGCTGGATCTCCGAGAGCCGTTTCCTGCATGCGCTCAATTACTGCATGGTGCTGCCTGGCCCGGAGGCGCAGCAGCTGGCGACATATATCGGCTGGCTGATGCACCGCACCTGGGGCGGGGTGATCGCGGGCGGGCTGTTCGTGCTGCCGTCGTTGCTGATCCTGATGCTGCTGTCGTGGATCTATATGCGCTTTGGCGAGGTGCCGGCGGTGGCGGGAGTGCTGTACGGCATCAAGCCGGCGGTGACGGCCATCGTGATGTCGGCGGCGTGGCGCATCGGCTCGCGGGCGCTGAAGAACAGCTGGTTGTGGGCGATCGCGGCGGCTTCGTTCGTCGCCATCTTCGCGCTGGAGCTACCATTTCCGGTCATCGTGCTGGTCGCGGCCTTGATCGGCTACGCGGGCGGCCGGTTTGCGCCCGCGCGCTTTGCCAGCGGGGGCGGGCACGGCGCGGGCAAGGCCGGCTTTGGCCCCGCGCTGCTGGACGATCACACACCCACGCCGCCGCATGCGCTCTTCACGTGGAAGCGCTTCGCGCTGGTGCTGGCGGTGTTCCTCGCGATCTGGGCGCTGGCGCTGGGCGCGCTGGCCTGGCGCTACGGCTGGCAGGGCACGCTCACGCAAATGGGCTGGTTCTTCACCAAGGCCGCGCTGATGACCTTTGGCGGCGCCTATGCGGTGCTGCCCTACGTCAACCAGGGCGCTGTTCAACACTACCACTGGCTTACCGCGCCGCAGATGATCGACGGCCTGGCGCTGGGCGAAACCACGCCCGGCCCGCTCATCATGGTGGTGGCCTTCGTCGGCTTTGTCGGCGGCTGGACGCAGGCCGTGTTCGGTGCCGATGCGGTGGTGGTGTCGGCCGCGGTGGCGGCGACGGTGGTGACGTTCTTCACCTTCCTGCCGTCGTTCCTGTTCATCCTGCTGGGCGGGCCGTTCGTGGAAAGCACGCACGGCAACCTGAAGTTCACCGCGCCGCTGACCGCCATCACCGCGGCGGTGGTTGGCGTGATCGTCAACCTGGCGGTGTTCTTTGCCTATCACGTGCTGTGGCCCGCCGGGCTGCAAGGGCGCTTCGAGTGGCCCTGCGCGCTGATCGGACTGGCCGCGGCGGTGGCGTTGTTCCGTTTCAAGGCCGGCGTGATCCCGGTGATCCTCGCTTGCGGCGCCGCCGGGCTGGCGCTGGTGTTCGTGCGCGGCATGGGCTGAGCGGCTACCAGCCACTATAGGGCGCGCCCGCCACGCGGTGGGCCGCGAAGTGCTCCGCCAGGAAGTCCACGAACGCGCGCACCTTGGCCGTGAGGTGGTCACGCGTGAGGAATACCGCGTACACATCGGCCGGCGGCGTCTCCCAGTCGGGCAGCACCTGGCGCAGCCGCCCAGACCTGAGCATCGGCGCCACCTCCCATTCGGAACGCATCAATATGCCGTGGCCTTGCAAGGCCCAGCCGAGCGCCACTTCGCCATCGTTGGTGCTGGCCGGGCCGCGCACCTTCACGGTTTCCTGCCGGCTCGCCGAGCGCAGATGCCAGGTGCCGTAGGTAGCGTCGCTTTCCCGGATCACGATGCAGCGATGCTGCTGCAGCTCGCGCGGCGAGGCCGGCTCGCCGTGGCTGGCCAGGTAGCGCGGTGCGGCGCATAGCAGGCGGCGGTTGTGCGCGAGGGGACGGGCGGTGAGGCGCGCATCGGGCAGGTCGCCCACGCGGATGCCGATGTCGAAGCCCGCTTCGGCCAGGTTGAACGGGCGGTCGGTGAGTTCAAGCTGCACCTCCACCTCGGGGCAGGCCAGCAGGAAGGCGCCCACCGCCGGCGCCACGTGGCGCCGGCCGAAGCCCAGCGTGGCGTTGACGCGCAGCAGTCCGCGCGGCGCCACCCGGCTGCCGCCCAGCCCTTGCTCCAGTTCCTCCAGCTCGGCCAGGATGCGTGCGCCCTGGGCCAGGTAGGCCTCACCCTCCTGCGTGACGCTCAGGCGGCGCGTGGTGCGGTTGAGCAGGCGCACGCCCAGGCGCGTCTCCAGCGCCGCCAGCCGCTTGCTGGCGGCCGACGGCGTGATGCCGAACTGCTGGGCCGCGCCGGCCAGGCTGCCGCGCTTGACCAGGGTAACGAAGAAGGCGAGGTCGGAGAAATTGTCCACGGTGCACGGTACAACGTCGCGTCTGGTGTCGAGATTAGTGAAGTCAGCGACTGAATGAAAGTCTGTGGATGAAATTATAGCGGTGGGTTCAATGGTTAAACTGGCATCTCAATAAGCGCGGCGGCATTGGGGGCGTTCCCCGTCAGCCAGCCTGCCACCCAGGAGACCCCATATGACCCGCTTTGCCGCCATCGCCCGCCGGATCTGCCGGATCCGCCGGCTACCGCTAGCCTTGGGCGCTGTCGCCCTGTCGGTTGCCCTCGCGCCGGCCGCCGCCTCGGCCGAGACGTTTCCCGCGCGCCCGATCCGCCTGATCGTGCCGTTTGCCCCCGGCGGCAGCGTTGACATCGCCGCGCGGCTGATCACCGAAGCGTGGGGCCGGCAGCTCGGCCAGCCCGTGGTGGCGGATAACCGCGCGGGCGCCTCCGGCAATATCGGCATGGACCAGACCGCCAAGGCCAAGCCCGATGGCTATACGCTGGCCATCAACAACGTGGCGCTGGCGGTGAATCCTTCGCTGTTCGCCAAGCTGCCGTTCGACACCGAGCGCGACCTGATGTCGGTCGGCACCATGGGCACCTCGCAGCATGTGCTGGTGGTGACCAACAGCCTGCCGGCCAAGGACGTGAAGGCGCTGATCGCGCTGGCCAAGAGCCGCCCCGGGCAACTGAGCTTTGGCTCGGCAGGCACCGGCAGCACCTTCCATATGGCGGCGGAGCTGTTCAAGTCGGAGTCCGGCACCGCCATCCTGCACGTGCCGTACAAGGGCGGCGGCCCGGCCATGGTTGACACCATCGCCGGCCAGGTGCAGCTCAGCTTCCCGGTGCTGTCGGCCGCGCTGCCGCAGGTGCAAGCCGGCAAGCTGCGCGCGCTGGCGGTGACCGGGCCCAAGCGCTCGCCGCTGCTGCCCGATGTGCCCACCATCGCCGAGGCGGGCCTGCCCAACTACGCCTTCGAGACCTGGTTCATCGTCAGCGCGCCGGCCGGCACGCCCAAGGACGTGATCGCCAGACTCAACCAGACGCTGAACCAGGCGCTGGCCGCACCGGAGATCAAGGCGCGCCTGCTCAAGGAAGGCTTCGAGCCGCTCACCATGAGCCCGTCCCAGGCCGACGCCATGCTGCACAGGGAAATCAAGCGCTGGGCCGCACAGATCAAGCAGGCCGGCATCACGCCGGAGTAAGCGCAGTTCTTTCTACCGCGCTTTTTTAACCCACATCAAGCAGGCTGTCCCATGTCAGGCCTTACCTTCTATCGCAAGCTGGTGGATTCGCACACCGTGGCCGCGCTCGACGCCGACCACGTGCTGCTCTACGCGGATCTGCACCTGATGAACGAATACACCAGCCCGCAGGCTTTCGCCGGGCTGGCCGCGCAGGGCCGGGGCGTGCCGTCGCCGGGCCAGCAGGTGGCGGTGGTGGACCACATCATTCCCACCCATGCCGAAAGCCCGCGCCGCATCCAGGATCCCGCCTCGGCGCTGCAGGCGCGCAACCTCAAGCGCAATTGCGACCAGCACGGCATCCCGCTGTTCGATACCGATGACGCGCTGCAGGGCATCGAGCACGTGATCGCGCCCGAGCACGGCATGATCCGCCCGGGCATGGTGGTGCTGTGCGGCGACAGCCATACCACCACCTACGGCGCGCTGGGCGCGCTTGGCTTTGGCATCGGCACGTCGGAGGTGGAGCACGTGCTGGCCACGCAGACGCTGGTGTACCGCGTGGCGATGGACATGCGCATCCGCGTGGACGGCATGCTGCCGCGCGGCGCCACCGCGAAGGACCTGATCCTGCATATCATCAGCCGCATCAGCGCGCAGGGCGCGCGTGGCTATGTGGTGGAGTTCACCGGCAGCGCCATCGCCGCGCTGTCCATCGAGGCACGCATGACCTTGTGCAACATGACGGTGGAAGCCGGCGCGCGCGGCGCGCTGATCGCGCCGGATGCGGCGGCCATCGACTACGTGCTGGCCCGCGCCGCCGATATCGATGCAACGCTGCGCGCGCGCGCGCTGGCCTGCTGGCGCGCGCTTCACTCCGATGCGGATGCAAAGTTCGACTGCGAGCTGGTATTCGACGCCAGCCATGTGGCGCCGTACGTGAGTTGGGGCACCAGCCCCGATCAAGCGATCCCCATCGATGCGCGCGTGCCGCTGGTGGAGGATGCCGTCGACGACACGGCGCGCAGCGCTGCCGCCAAGGCGCTGGACTACATCGGCCTGCAGGCAGGCGCCACGCTCGAAGGCTTGCCGGTGCAGCGCGTGTTCATCGGTTCGTGCACCAATGGCCGCATCGAAGACCTGCGCGCGGTGGCCGCCATCGTGCGCGGGCGCAAGGTGGCCGAAGGCGTGCGCGCGATGGTGGTGCCGGGCTCCGGCGCGGTGCGCCAGCAGGCGGAGGAAGAAGGCATTGCGCAGGTGCTGCTGGATGCCGGCTTCGAATGGCGCAAGCCGGGCTGCTCGATGTGCCTGGCCATGAACGACGACGTACTCGCGCCGGGCGAGCGCTGCGCCTCCACCACCAACCGCAATTTCGAGGGACGCCAGGGGCGCGCCGGGCGTACCCACCTGATGAGTCCCGCCATGGCCGCCGCCGCGGCGCTGACCGGCTGCATCACCGATGTACGCCGCCTGGAGCAGACCGATGCCTGATGCAATGCCTGATTCAATACCTGATCACGATTCCGACCTGATCACCGCGCTTGGCGCGCCCCTGCCCATCGGTAACCTCGACACCGACCAGATCATGCCCAAGCAGTTCCTGCGCATCATCGACAAGGCGGGGCTGGACCGTGGCCTGCTCTACGATATGCGCTTCGACGCGCAAGGCGCGCCGCGCCTGGAGTTCGTGCTCAACCAGCCGCGGTACCAGGGTGCGGGCGTGCTGGTGGCCGGCCCGAACTTTGGCTGCGGCTCGAGCCGCGAGCACGCTGTATGGGGCTTGCAGCAATTCGGCATCCGCGCGGTGATTGCGCCGAGCTTTGGCGAGATCTTCTACTCCAATGCCATGAACAACCGCCTGCTGCTGGTGATGCTGCCGCAGGCGCAAGTGGATGCGCTGATGGCCGTAGTGTCGCGCGACGTGCCTGCGCAGATCGACATCGACCTCGCGGCGATGACGGTGAGCGCTGGCCCCCTGCGCTTTGCCTTCACGCTGGCCGAGCGCCACCGCACCATGTTCCGGCAAGGGCTGGACATGATCGGTGCAACGCTGGCACAGTCGTCGCAGATCGCCGGGTTCGCGCGGCGTCATCATCATGCGCAGCCCTGGCTGCAGGACGTCGCCGCCAAGACCATGGCGCGACTGTCCGCCTGAAGGAGGACGGATTGTGTTCGAAGGTTTCACCCCGCACCGCATTCCATGCGGCGATGTCGAGATCAACGCCATCGTCGGCGGCCAGGGCCCTGCGCTGCTGCTGCTCCATGGCCATCCGCAAACGCATGTGATCTGGCATAAGGTCGCCGCCACGCTGGCGCGGCATTTCACGGTGGTCGCCACCGACCTGCGCGGCTACGGCGACAGTGGCAAGCCCGCCGGCCTGCCGGACCACGCCAACTACAGCAAGCGCAGCATGGCGCAGGACCAGGTCACGGCAATGCGCGCGCTGGGCTTCGCGCGCTTCCTGGTGATGGCACACGACCGCGGCGGGCGCGTGGCGCACCGCATGGCGCTGGATCATCCGGATGCCGTGCGCCGGCTGGTCACGCTCGATATCGCGCCCACGCTGGCGATGTACGAGCAGACCAACCTGCAG
The DNA here is from genome assembly GCF_054589115.1 of Cupriavidus sp. 8B. Lineage (NCBI taxonomy): Bacteria > Pseudomonadati > Pseudomonadota > Betaproteobacteria > Burkholderiales > Burkholderiaceae > Cupriavidus > Cupriavidus sp. 8B. The sequence goes on from NZ_BAAILO010000015.1 coordinate 21,420, forward strand.
TTCGCGCTGGCCTACTATCACTGGTTCTTCCTGATCCGGCCCGCGCCGTTTCCCGAGACGCTGATCGAGGCCGATCCGGCGCTCTACCTGCGCAGCACCATGGGCAGCCGCAGCGCCGGCCTGGCGCCGTTCACCGAGGCGGCCATGGCGGAATACCTGCGCTGCCTCAGCCTGCCGGGCGCGGCGCACGGGCTGTGCGAGGACTATCGCGCCAGCGCGTCGATCGATCTCGAGCACGACCGCGCCGACCTGGCCGCCGGGCGCAAGGTCGAGTGCGAGATGCTGGCGCTGTGGGGAGAGCAGGGCGCGGTGGGCCGCTGCTTCGCGCCGCTGGAGGAGTGGCGCAAGGTGGCGCGCAACGTGAGCGGCAAGAGCCTGCCGTGCGGGCACTACATTGCCGAGGAAATGCCGGAACTGCTGCTGGATGAGACGCTGCCCTTCCTGCTGGGCGCAGGTTAAGGACGCAACGGGCGAATGCGCAGCGAGCCGGGCTGGCTTACACTCGCTGTCTTCGCCCCTGTGCCCAACCGAACGCATTCTCCAGCCCATGCCGCCCCGCAAGAATCCCGCCGCTGCCATCGAAACGCTCGACACGCTCGCGCAAGGCCGCGCTGCCAGCGACCAGGCCATCCAGCTGCTCGACGGCGCCGTCAACCACGTGCTGGAACACGGCATCGGCGACTTGTCGCTGCGCCATATCGCCGAAGCGCTCGGCACCAGCCACCGCATGCTGATCTACTACTTCGGCTCGGCCGACCAGTTCTGGGAGGCGGTGCTGCGCCGCATCCGCCATGCCGAGCTGGATGCGCGCGCCAGCCTGGCCGCCAGCGAGCCCGATCCCGCGCGGGCGCTGGAGGTGGCCTGGGCGCGCTACTCGGCGGATAACTACCTGCCCATCATCCAGTTGCTGTTCGAGATCTACGGCCGCGCCATTCGCGATCGAGAACGCTTCCAGGTGTTCCTCGACGACGTGATCGGCAGCTGGACCGGCGCGCTGACCGAGCGCTTTCACAAGCAGCTTGGCTTGAGCTTGAGCGAGGCGAAGCTGCGGGCTCGCGTCGAGGTGGCCACCGTGCGTGGCTTGCTGCTGGACCTCGTCACCACGGGCGACCGCAAGGGCACCACCGCTGCGCTGAAGTACTTCGCGCGCATGCTGAATGCGCCGAAGGCCGCGGGCGCGAAATCCGATCCCGAAGCCTGATCCGTGCGCGGCGCCGGCATCGGCGCCGCGGCCCTGCAAAATTTTTTCCCTCTTTATGTACCACATGGTACAGTAAACCGGACGCGCCCGATGCGAGGGTGCCGCTCAGGGGATTGAAGAGGAGATCGAAGTGAAGAGACGCACACTGATATTAAGCGCCGCGCTCGCCGCGGCGGGCATGGCATATGGCGCCGCCGGCTGGGCGCAGGACTGGCCGCAGCGCCCCGTCAGGCTGGTCGTGCCGCAGGCCGGCGGCACGGGCAACGACGTGCTCGCGCGCGCACTGGCCGAAGCGCTGGGCAAGCGCTGGGGCCGCAGCGTTGTCGTGGAAAACAAGCCCGGCGCCAACGGCGTGCTGGCCATCAACTATGTGCTGCAGCAGCCGGCCGATGGCTACACTTTGTTCTTTGCCGGCGTTTCCAACCTGGCCTTCAATCCCTTCCTGTATCCCGCGCTGCCTTATGTGCCGCAGCGCGACCTGACCGGCGTGGCGATGCTGGCCAACTCGCCGTTCGTGCTGGTGGTCGCGCCGGCGATGCATGCCACCAGCTTTGCCGAATTCGTGCGGCTCGCCAAGGCGCGGCCGGGCGGCATCAGCTACGCCTCCGGCGGCATCGGCAACTCCACGCACCTGGCCATGGAGCTGGTGGCCGAGCGCGCCGGCGTCAAGCTGCAGCATGTGCCGTTCAATGGCGCCGGTGGCTCAACCAGCCTGATGTCGGGCGAGACGCCCGTCATGATGAATGTGCTGGCAGGCGTGCAGCCCTATATCGCCGGCAAGAAGCTGGTGGCGCTGGCCGTGACCGGCGAGCGGCGGCTGGCCGCGTTGCCAGATGTGCCCACCTTCAAGGAGCTGGGCTACGACGAGGCGGTGCCAGGCTGGTACGCCATCGTGGCGAAGTCGGGCACGCCGGCGGCGCTGGTGCAGAAGATCAACGCCGACATCGCTGCAGCCATGGACGAGCCGGCATTCAAGGACAAGCTGGCCAACCAGTTCCTTGACGCGATCAAGGGTCCGCCCACCGAGGTGGAGCGCTACATGCAGCGCGACGCGCAGGCGTGGGGCCCCATGATCCGCAAGCTCGGCATTGCCCTCTGACCCCGTACCCACTACCAAGGAGACAAGACATGCCGCAGATCACGACTGCCGTGCGCGACTACCGCCTGGCCATGATGCACGCGCTGATGGACCGCATCCACGTTGACGCGCTGGTGTTCAGCACGCCGGATTTTTTCCAGTTCGCCACCAACTTCCAGCTGGATGTCTGGCCATGGGAGCGCCCCGTATTCGTGTTCGTGCCGCGCAACGGCGAACCCTTCGCGGTGATGAACGAACTGTCCACCAACCACATGCGCCTGTGCACGGAAAGGGAGAAGGTCTGGCTGCGCGACGTGACGTACTACGCCGAGCATCCGCGCGTGTCGCAGCGGCTGGCGCTGGCGCCGCAATTGCCCGAGGTGGTGGCGTCGCTGCTGGCATCGCATGGGCTGGGCGGATCGCGCATTGCCGTGGATGTGGCTCATCCGATCCTCGCGGCGGCGCAGCGCTACCTGCCGGAACTCACGCTGCGCCCTGCCATGGCCGAGATGCGCGGCATGCGCTGGGTCAAGCATGCGGAAGAACTGCAGGTGATGCGCGAGCTTGGAAGCCTGACCGACTGGGTGCAGGACCGCTACCGCGAGAACATTCGCCCGGGGCGGCTGGTGCAGGAGCTGGACCACGCCATGTCAGCGCTGATGGTGGAGGAGGCCGCGCGCCGCTTCCCCGGCGAGGATTTCGACATCCTCAAATGCTGGACGCTGACGGGACCGGCCTCGGCCTCGCCGCATGGCGACGGCGCCGCGTGCGGCGCGCGCATCGCGCCCGGCGATACCATCGTGAACCTGATCCTGCCGCGCCTGAACGGCTACTACGTGGAGAACGAGCGCACGTGGTTCTGCGGCAAGCCGGACGAGCGCCAGGCACGCTGCTACCAGGTTGCCGCCGAGGCCACAGATGCGGCGGTGGCGGCTGCGGTGACCGGGCGCCGCGTCTGCGACATGGACGCCGCCGCGCAGGCCGTGATCGAGCGTGCGGGGCTGGGCGAGACCATCTTCCACCGCACCGGCCACGCGGTCGGGCTGATGCTGCACGAGTATCCGGAAGACATGGCCTTCAACACGCGCGCGCTGCTGGGCGGCGAGGTCTACTCGGCGGAGCCGGGGATCTATGTCTACGGGCTGGGCGGCTTCCGGCTCGACGATACGGTCGTGGTGGGCGAGCGCCCCGAGGTCATCGTCAAGACGCCAAAAACGCTGGAGTATGCAACGGTAGCGTGACGCAGGCGACAAGTGGGGGACGACGGGGGGACGACGGGGGGATGACGGGGGGATGATGGGGGGAAGCCGTATGTGGCCGGTGGTCATCGTCGCGGGCATTGGCGCGCAATCCCTTCGGCCAAAGGCAGGTGCCGGCACACCAGTGCGGGGCGTTCGAGGATAAAATGCGGCCGACGCCTGCCACCTGCCGCCATGTCAATCGTGATTCATGCGGTGCTCGGACGCCCCCCCTCGACATGGACGACTCTCCCCAGCGCGCGCCACTTTTGCCCTGCCATGCCAATCCCGCGAACATGCCGCCTGCCAAGGCGTTGCCCACGCATCTTGCCGGGATGCTCGATCGCATCTCGGATGGCATCATGTCGCTCGACCGCGAGTGGCGATTCACCTACGTCAACCAGGCCACGGAGCGCTTGCTCAAGCGCAGCCGTATGGAGCTGGATGGGCGCGGCATCTGGGAGTGCTATCCGGACCTGATCGGCTCGGCGTATTACCGTACCTACCGCGAGGCCGCCGCCAGCGGCGTACCGCGCACCTGCACTGCCTACTATCCCCCGCTGGCATGCTGGTTCGAGGTGCGAGCCTTTCCCGATGCGAACGGTCTTACCGTGCTCTTTCGCGACGTTAGCCGCGAACGGCAACAGTCGGCCCAGCTTGAATACCATGCCGATCACGACTACCTGACCGGCCTGCCAAACCGCCGGCGCTGCACACTGGTGCTGGCGCGCGCGGTGGCGCAAGCGGACGAGGACCAGGTGGCCGTGCTGCCGGCCGGCATGGAAGCGCAGGCGCCGCCCGCCGGCGGGGTGGTGGTGCTGTTCGTCGATCTCGACCGCTTCAAGGAAGTCAACGATGCCTTTGGCCATGCCGTGGGCGATATGTTGCTGTGCCAGGTCGCCGAACGCTTTCGCGCGCTGCTGGCCCCCTCGGCTTTTGTTGCGCGCGTCGGTGGGGACGAGTTCGTGTTCATACTGCGCGACGCGCGGCCGGGCCAGGCCGAGCGTTTTGCCGGCACCATCCTGGCCGGCGTGTCGCAGCCGTTCCAGGTGGACGGCCACACGCTGCTGCTGGGTGCCAGCGTAGGGATCGCGCAGTGGCCCGAGGCCGGCGACACCGCCGACACCCTGTTGAACCACGCCGATGCCGCCATGTATGCGGCCAAGGCCGCGGGGCGTTTCCAGTTCCGCGTCTTCCACCTGGACCTTGCCCAAGGCTTGCGCCAGCGGCTGCAGCTGCGCGCCGACCTGCATGCCGCGATGGCCGACGACCAACTGGTGCTTCACTTCCAGCCGCAGTGGTCGCTGTCGGATGGCAGGCTCACGGGCGCGGAGGCGTTGCTGCGCTGGCAGCACCCCACGCGCGGCCTGCTGCCTCCCGCTGGCTTTCTCGATGTGCTGCTGGAGTCGCCGCTGGAGGCGGCGGTGGGGCTGTGGGTCATGCGCGCCGTGTGCCGCCAGATCGCGGCTTGGCGGCGTGCCGGCCTGCCGGTGCCCAGGATCTCGCTCAACCTGTCGGCGCGGCAGCTGGTCATGCCAGGGCTGGCGGGCTTGCTGGCGGACCTCGCGCGCGAGCACGAGGTGCCATGCGGGCTGCTGGACGTGGAGGTCACCGAGGACACCCTGATGACCGACCTCGACAGTGCCGCCGCGGCGCTCGACGAACTCGGGCGCTGCGGCATCAGCGCCTCGCTGGACGATTTCGGCTCCGGATACTCGAGCCTGGCCTACCTGACGCGCCTGCCGGTTGCGACACTCAAGATAGACAAGTCGTTTGTTGCTGTGCTTGGCAGTGCGCCCGAGGCACTGGCCGTCATTCGCGGGGTCATCGCGCTGGCGCGCTCGCTGGGCATGAGAACCCTGGCGGAAGGCGTGGAGACCCGTGACCAGCAACGCTTGCTGACCGAGGAGGGCTGCGACGCGGCGCAGGGCTACCTGTTCGGCCGGCCAATGCCAGCAGCGGATTTCGCCGTGGTCATGGGCCAAAACGCCGTGGCGCGGGGGGATTGACGCTGCGCGGCAACAGCCCCCGCAGTGCCGCGAGCATCAGCCGTCCCGGAGGTGCATAATCGCTCACCGAAACGTCGAGCCCTAGCCCGATTTCGCCGGTCTCAACATACATTCATGACTGGATGTATAATTCCGTAATTATTCGCTTGTCCCCAAGCGATTATTGCGGAAATTGACCATGACTTACCGATTTATTGCCGGGTGCATGACCGCCTGGCTCGCGATCTGCGTGACCGCGGGCTGGGTAGTGGAACGCCTCTGGTCCTGAGTACGGGTGGTCGGCTTTGCCGCTGGGAGGTGGCAAGGTTTTCGCTAGGACTTGCCATTCTTCGCGGTAATTACCACCCATCATGCACATGACCAACGACAAGAAGAACACCGGCCTTGCCCACCGGTTTGCATTGCGTATCAAGGCGCTTGGCGCCGTTGCTGCCCTCGGCGCATGCGCTGCCGCGCACGCCGATCCTGGGGTGCACGTGGCCATCGGCCGCGATCCCGGCCACAACATCGACAAGTACGAAGTTGGCGTGAACTGGGATTCCGGCTTTGCCTGGGGCAACCCGCAGGGCTGGCTGGCCAAGCTGCAGTGGGAGGCCGAACTGGCCGAATGGAACGCCCGCAGCGGCACCAATCACCAGAACGTGACCGAATTCGGCTTCTCGCCGATCCTGCGCGTGGAGAAGCGCGGCGGCTCGCTGGTGCCTTTCCTGGAAGCTTCGGTTGGTGTGCGCATGATGAGCCACAAGGCCACCTCCGACGAGCACCGCTCCGGCAGCCTGTTCCAGTTCTCCGACATGATCGGCGTGGGCATGGCCTTTGGCCCCAAGACTGCCTACGAAGCCGGCTTCCGCTACCAGCACGTCTCCAACGCCGGTATCAAGCAGCCCAATCCGGGCAGCGGTTTTTACACGGGTTACGTGCGCTATCGCTTCTGATCTTGCAAAAATGGCTGGCCTGGCCTGATGCCGTGACGCTCAGGCCAGCTTGACCATGCCTGCGCGCGGGGCGCGCGTGCCGCGGGAGGCGGGTTCGGTTTCCACGCCTTGTGCTTCCCGGCTGCGCAGCGCGTCAAAAAATCGCCACAGCGCGGGTGCATCGCTGGTTGCCACGTTGAACCGTATCCAGGGCGAGTCGCCTTCTTCCGGCTCGAAATAAGACCCCGGCGCCAGCCAGATGCCGTGCTCCAGCGCCAGCGTCGCCAGGCGGTTGCCCGACAGCGCGGCCTGGTCGCCGCCGCCTTCCGGCCGCATCCTTGCCCAGGCGAACATCCCGCCTTCCGGGCGCAGCATCACCTCCAGCCCGTGCGCTTCCATCTTCTCCGTGATCCGGTCCTGCTGGGCGCGCAGCCGCTCCGCCAGCGCCGCCACATGGCGGCCATAGTGGCCGCTGGTCAGCACCGAGTACACCAGCCGCTCGGTCACTTCCGATGACGTCAGCCCCACGGCCATCTTGGTGCGGGCCAGCGCCTTGGACAGCTCCGGGCTGGCCGCCAGGTAGCCGACCCGCAGCGATGGCGTGATCGTCTTGGAAAAGCCGTTCACGTAGATCACGTGCGAGAGCCCGTCCATGGCCGCCAGCATGGGCGAGCCGGCCGGCGCCAGCTCGCGGTAGATATCGTCCTCCACCACCAGCAGCCGGTATTGCTCGGCCAGTTGCAGCACGCGGTGCGCGTTCATGCTGGTGAGCGTGCCGCCGGTGGGGTTCTGCAGCACCGTGTTGACGAACAGCGCGCGTGGCGCGTGGGTGCGGATGGCGTGGTCCAGCGCGTCGGTGTCGAGCCCGCTTGCGGTGCGGCGCACGCCCACTACCTGCAAGCCGGCGAGGCGCAGGATTTGCAGCAGGTTGCAGTAGCAGGGGTCTTCCACCAGCACGGTGTCGCCCGGGCGCAACAATGTGCGGACCACCAGGTCCAGCGCCTGCGTGGCGCCCTGGGTCAGCACCACTTGCTGGGCCTGCACCGGCATGCCGTACTGGCTGAGCCCGGCGGCGATATGCTCGCGCAGCGCGGCGAAGCCGTAAGGGTGGCCATAGCCCGAGACCTGCGCGGCGGGCACTCGCGCCGCAGCGCGCATGGCCTGGTGCAACCCTTCCTCGTTGAGCCAGTCGCCGGGCAACCAGCCCGCGCCCGCCTTGATCGGCACCGAATGATCGGCGAACACATCCGACAGCAGCCATGCGGCGTTGAGCCCGGGCGCCTCCCAGCGCGCCGCCGGCGCATGGCCGGCCGGCGCGTGGCGGTGTGCCACTGTGTAGCCCGATCCCACGCGCGCGCTCAGGTAGCCCAGCGCGGTCAGGCGGCCGTAGGCCTCGGCCACGGTGAAGGTGCTGACTCCGTGCTGCTGGGCAAAGTGCCGCACCGACGGCAGCGCCACGCCGGCGCGCAGCACGCGCCGGTCCACCAGGCTGGCGATGCCGGCCACGATCTGCTCGGTGAGGGTGTCGCCGCTGCGCCGGCTGCGGACGAGTTCAAGGTTCAGCATGCGTTACATGTAAGGATGGACCTGTACAGTTTAATGGGCGTAGCAGTTCGATGGGAAGCAACGTCACGGTGCCGGGTTTTGCCGCGCTGCAACGTGAATCCGGCTGCTGGCGGGACTTTGGCTGTCGTGGCGAGCGATGCAGCGGGATCCACAGGCGTGATCGTACGCCTTCGGCATTTTTTGATCTGTACAGTTGTCTCACTCTTAACTGTACGGTAAGGCGAGGTTCTGTCGACCGTATATTCTTTAAGCCGGGCAGGGCCGCTACAGTGGCCGCATTCACCAGAATCAACTGACAACCCGGTGCGGCGCCAACCGCCGCCGCCCAAGCCAATACCAATTGCTCCTGAGGAGGACGTATGGATGCCGCCAAGACTGTGATCCCCGATCTCGATGCCCTGTGGATGCCGTTTACCGCCAACCGCCAGTACAAGGCGGCCCCGCGCCTGCTCGACTCCGCCAGCGGCATGTACTACACCTCGCATGACGGCCGCCAGATCCTCGACGGTTGCGCCGGCCTGTGGTGCGTCGCTGCCGGCCATTGCCGCCAGGAGATCGCGGACGCGGTCGCCCGCCAGGTGCAGACCCTGGACTACGCGCCGCCGTTCCAGATGAGCCACCCGCTCACCTTCGAGGCCGCCACCAAGGTAGCCGCCATCATGCCGGCCGGGCTGGACCGCATCTTCTTCACCAATTCGGGCTCGGAATCGGTCGACACCGCGCTGAAGATCGCACTGGCGTATCACCGCGCCCGTGGCGAGGGCCAACGCACCCGCGTGGTCGGCCGCGAGCGCGGCTATCACGGCGTTGGCTTCGGCGGCATGGCGGTCGGCGGCATCGGCCCCAACCGCAAGGCCTTCTCGGCCAACCTGATGCCTGGCACGGACCACCTGCCGGCCACGCTGAATATTGCCGAGGCAGCTTACTCCAAGGGCCAGCCGACCTGGGGCGCGCACCTGGCCGACGACCTGGAACGCATCCTGGCGCTGCACGACCCGTCCAACGTGGCCGCCGTCATCGTCGAGCCGCTGGCCGGCTCCGCCGGCGTGCTGGTGCCGCCGGTGGGCTACCTGGAAAAGCTGCGCGAGATCACCAGCAAGCACGGCATCCTGCTGATCTTCGACGAGGTCATCACCGCCTTCGGCCGCCTGGGCGCGGCCACAGCCGCCGAGCGCTTCAAGGTCACGCCGGACCTGATCACCATGGCCAAGGCCATCAACAACGCAGCCGTGCCGATGGGCGCGGTGGCGGTCCGGCGCGAAGTGCACGACACCGTGGTCAACGCCGCGGCACCGGGCGCCATCGAGTTCCTGCACGGCTACACCTATTCCGGCCACCCGCTGGCCATGGCTGCTGCCATCGCTACGCTGGATATCTACAAGAACGAGAACCTGTTCGGCCGTGCGGCCGAGCTGGCGCCGAAGTTCGAAGCCGCGGTGCACGCCGTGCGCGGCGCGCCGCACGTAAAGGACATCCGCAACCTCGGGCTGGTCGCCGGCATCGAGCTGGAGCCGCGTCCCGGCCAGCCGGGCGCGCGCGGCTACGAAGCCTTCCTGAAATGCCTGGAGCGCGGCGTGCTGGTGCGCTTCACCGGCGACATCCTCGCCTTCTCGCCACCGTTGATCATCACCGAGGCGCAGATCGACGAGATGTTCGACACCGTGAAAAAGGTCCTGCAAGAGCTGCAGTGATTGCAGCGAATGCCGCGGCCGCAGAGACAAGACAAGGAACACTGACGTGAACATCGCAGAGAACCGGCAGATCGCCGACATCGCGCACTACATCGGCGGCACCGTGCGCGCCGCCTCGTCGGACCGGTTTGCCGACGTCTTCAACCCGGCCACCGGCGCCGTGGCCGGGCGCGTGGCGCTCGGCTCGGCGCAGGACGTGGATGCCGCGGTGGCCGCGGCGCACGCCGCGTTCCCGGCCTGGTCCGAGACCGCGCCGCTCAAGCGCGCGCGCATCCTGTTCAAGTTCAAGGAGCTGCTCGACCGCCACCATGACGACCTCGCCGCGCTGATCACGCGCGAGCACGGCAAGGTGTTCTCGGATGCCAAGGGCGAAGTCACCCGCGGCGTCGAGATCGTGGAGTTTGCCTGCGGCATTCCCAACCTGCTCAAGACCGACTTCACCGACAACATCGGCGGCGGCATCGACAACTGGAACCTGCGCCAGCCGCTGGGCGTGGTGGCCGGCATCACGCCGTTCAACTTCCCGGTGATGGTGCCGATGTGGATGTTCCCGGTGGCGCTGGCCTGCGGCAACACCTTCGTGCTCAAGCCGTCCGAGCGCGATCCCTCGCCCTCGCTGCTGATTGCCGACCTGCTCAAGCAGGCTGGCTTGCCGGATGGCGTGTTCAACGTGGTGCAAGGCGGCAAGGAAGCCGTTGACGCGCTGCTGGCGCACAAGGACGTGCAGGCGCTGTCCTTCGTCGGCTCCACGCCGATCGCCGAGTACATCTACACGGAAGGCACCAGGCGCGGCAAGCGCGTGCAGGCCCTGGGCGGCGCCAAGAACCACCTGGTGGTGATGCCCGACGCCGACCTCGACCAGGCCGTGGACGCGCTGATCGGCGCCGCCTATGGCTCGGCCGGCGAGCGCTGCATGGCCATTTCGGTCGCCGTGGCGGTGGGCGATGTCGCCGACAAGCTGGTGCCGCGCCTGGCTGAGCGCGCGAAATCGCTGAAGATCCGCAACGGCATGGAAGACGATGCCGAGATGGGGCCGCTGGTGACCGCCGCGCACAAGGCCAAGGTCGAAGGCTATATCGCCAAGGGCGTGGAAGAAGGCGCCAAGCTGGTGACCGACGGCCGCGGCCACAAGGTCGAGGGACACGAGAACGGCTTCTATGTGGGCGGCACGCTGTTCGACAACGTCACGCCGGACATGACCATCTACAAGGAAGAGATCTTCGGCCCGGTGCTGTCGGTGGTGCGCGTGCATGACCTGGCCGAAGCGGTGGACCTGATCAACGGCCACGAGTACGGCAATGGCGTGTCCTGCTACACCAGCGACGGCGGCGTGGCACGTGCATTTTCGCGCCAGATCCAGGTGGGCATGGTGGGTATCAACGTGCCGATCCCGGTGCCGATGGCATGGCACTCGTTCGGCGGGTGGAAGCGCTCGCTGTTTGGCGACCATCATGCTTATGGCGAGGAGGGCATTCGCTTCTACACGCGCTACAAGAGCATCATGCAGCGCTGGCCGGATAGTATTGGCAAGGGCGCGGAATTTACGATGCCGGTGGCTAAGTGATGGATTTGGATGACGGGGGGCGCTGATTGTGTTTGTTTGAGCGGCGATGGCGTTTGCATCCAACAGCCGTACGACATCCCCCTGCGGGGGCTGCCGGTCACTCTTCTTTGCGTCGGCAAAGAGGGTGAGGACAAATTCAGGCATTGGTCAATCGGCGTACGAGCAAACGTGCCTGAGATAGCCAGACCCAGGCGGTTGCGCTGGCGATG
>NZ_BAAILO010000016.1:0-7097 GCF_054589115.1 Cupriavidus sp. 8B
GCCGATGATAGTGCGGATACCCGTGTGAAAGTAGGTAATCGCCAGGCTCTCCCTTGAAACCCCCCAGTACGCAAGTACTGGGGGGTTTTGCTTTTGTGGCGGCGGTTTCGAAAGCAATATGACCTGCTCATCCGCAATAAAAAAGGCCGGCGAATGCCGGCCCTCCCTAAGCGCTATCGCAACTGACCATTGCCAGCTGCGACAGCATTTCGGTTAGCGTTTCAGTTACCGCACCGTACCAACAATGCGCACGAACTTCTGCGTGTCGTCCGCGGTGGTGGATCGGATTTCAACGGTACGCTGGTCGCCCGCCAGGCCAAAGGCCGGAAACACGGCAGTGCTGCACGACGTCAGTGCGCTGGAAGCAGAGTTGGTCGCACTGACCGTATCGCTGCGAGCGGACCGCGCCACAGGCAACCCTTGAATCAGCACACGCTCCGGCAGTGGCACCGCGCTCTGCAGGGAGCCAAACGCCAGGGCACGGTCGACAGGCTCCGCGTTTTGCGTCCAGCTGATCCGCGTGGCGGACTGCGCGGCAGTCTTGCTGCCGCCCGTGGTGACAAAGTCCAGGCTGCCTGCGTCGATGCTGTTCCAGGTCTGCCGCGCCAGTACCGACGGCGTGAGCACGCTGCCGGACGTAGTCACGTAGAACGTATCGTCCGACGCTGCCAGGCTGGTCTTGTAGCTGTAGTCGAGGTTGCGGTTCCACACCTCGAACTTGTAGCGGCCATGGGCCGGAAGGCTCTCGATGGCGGAGTCGGGCAGGGCAGCAGACAGGTACGTGTTGCCACCGCTGGACAGCCCGCCCCATTTCACTGCCTGGCTCCTATCGATCGCCGTGGCCGCCAGGACCACGGTGCTGCTCGATTGCCCGCTGTTGCTGATGGTCTGGTTCGGCGACACAGGATCGTCAGCCGCGTAGGTCAGCGATCCGGCCTGATTCTGTACCACCAGGTTGCTGTAGCTGCCGCAAACGCGCGAGCGGGACAGGGTGACGCCTGCATCCGGCAATCCCGGGCCCGTCACCCTTACCAGTTGCACATTCGTGCCCGAACCTCTGGCGGGGTTGAACAGCAAGCGCAGCGAACTCTCATAGCGCGATACGATTCCCTGCGCCGATTGCGGATTCAGCTCGGTGACCTTGCTGATTCGCCGCGTGACCGCGGCTTCATAGCTGCGCTGGTTGCCCGTCAACTGCCAGCCAGCGGGCGCGCGATTGGTGACAAGGCGCGTGATGTGGTCGGTAGATTTGTCGGTGCGAACGAAGGGCAGGCGTACCAGCGCGGTAGCCTGGTTCTGGGCATTGGTCGAATTGAACAGGACAACCGGCGCCTCGAACTTCGCGCCCTTCATGTCGCTCGCATTCAACAGGGTAATCAGGTCGTCGCGAGCGGTGTAGCTGTTGTTCAGGTAATCGCTCGAGAATGCGGTGCTGCAAGCGCCAAGCACGCTGGTGCCATCCGCACGGGCAGCGGGATCCAGCGCAAAACAGGCCTGAAGGGCGGCACGGATGCCTTCGAACGTCGCGGCGTTGGTCTTGACTTCGGGCTTGGGCAACGCCGGCGGAGGAGACGCCAGCGAGTCCGCCGTCAGGAGGACTTCGTGCGCGGCATTGTTGCCGCTTACCACGGAGCCGGTGCTCGTCAGCTTGGCACCGCTCGCGGTCAGCGTGACCCGGATGACGTCGAGGACGCTATCGGCGCCTTCCCCCTGCTTGCTGAGCGGCGTGGAAATCGGGTCGAAGGCGGTGGGGTCCAGCCCCGCATCGCTCGTGACATTGGCAAGCACGGAGCGCAGCAAACCGACGATTTGCTGTACCTGGGCGTTGCTTGCCTTGCTGCCAAGCACCGACGACTTCGTCAGGTCGAGGGGGTCGCCACCAACCAGCAACGCCGCAACGGCGGTCGTCAGCGGCGTCACGTTGACAGTGGCCGAGCCATTGGTTGGCTTGGTCGCCAGCACCGAGACGTAGGTCAACTGGTCGCCCCCGCTGCTGCCCGTAGCGACAACCGCGAACGGTGCACGGAAGGCGGCGACATCGAATTCAAAATGGCCACTGCCATCCGCGGTGCTGCTGCCCACGACTTTTCCGTCGGCGTCATAGACGGTGACCAGGGCATTTGCCATAAAGGCGCCGCTGGCTGCCGTGCCTTGCAGCGTCACCTTGGCAGCCGGGCTAGCCGCCGTGCCGCCGTCTCCACCCCCACCGCACGCGCTCAATACAGCGAGCGTAATCGCTGCAACTGCGGGCGTTAGCAGGATGCGGCGATTCATTCCCGACCTGGATTCCCCTAGAATATTCATTGGTTTTCCCTTTCATTATTATCTGTAGACACAGCGGGTTTTCGAGTCCCTGGCCACGCTGGGCGTGAAGGTTACAGGAAGAGACGCCGACAGCACCTCCCCCCGACGGTGGGGTTAATCCGTCATTTTTGCAAAAAATGACAATTGGCGTTCCGCGTATGGAGGGACACCGGCCCTGACGTGAATGAAAAGCCCTGCGCGTGCTAGGATCCAGCGAGATTTCGATGAGCAGCGTGCAGGGGAGCCAGGACACAGATGGAAAGCGGCATCACGGAGTACAAGGGGTACGTAGTCCACGTCTTCTGCAAGACGATCAAGGACGGTTTGCACATCGCGTCATGCGCGATCTGGGAGGACGGGGCGGTGGTGCAGGATTCCAAGTCCATCGGCCGCAATCACGCCACGCCAGCCGACGCAAAAATCGCGGCTTACGAGTGGGCGAAACAGTGGATAGATGGAAATAGCTGAGCGGCGCCAAAGCGGCTGCGTGCACTCGCGAGCGTAAATGGAGCAGCAGTCGTCCCATGCCAAAAGAACGGGCCCTAGCACTTTTCAGTTCTTTTTGTATTAGGACTATCCAGATGCCGCCAATCCGCGTATATTCTCTTTCGCGGGGTGGAGCAGTTGGCAGCTCGTCGGGCTCATAACCCGAAGGTCGCAGGTTCAAGTCCTGCCCCCGCAACCAAATTCCAAAAGCCCGTCCGGTTCAAGCCGCACGGGCTTTTTGCTTTGTCGCCTTACAGTTGTGCGCTATGCGAAATCACCCGGCGGGTCGTCGGGGATGGTCCACTTGATCGGCTTTTCTTCAGTGGCCGGTGGCGGCTTCTGCGATCGCGAAGTGGGTTGGGGTGCAATCTGGGACAGGAGTTGAGCGGACGATACATTGACGGTTTCCTCATCGCCGTCTTCTGACCAATACCTGAGCGTCACTGACATGTTCCTCTCCGGTAAGTGACTCAAAGAACCCCAGCTGCCGCCAATGCGCAGGAGGGGGCCAACACTTACCTTAGGACCATTTGGCGTCCTTGCCTGTCGTCAATGGCGATGGCTGCCCGCTGCATCAGCCTTCGCTTGGCTGGATATTCAGCAAGCCTGTGCCGGCCTGCGTGAGGAAGGGCGAGAACAGGCTCATGACCTGCGATGCGCCCCAGTTGATGTGCTCGCGCTTGATGGCATCGATGCCGTGGCGGGACCGCAGGTAGTCGATCCAGTAGGTGGACACGATCCACGTGTTGACGACCAGTTGGTCAAGCTGTTCGGGCGTGGCGCGCAGCAATCCTTGCGCTTGCATGGCGCCGAACACGCGACGGACATCGCGCTGTCCGTCGTTGGCCAGCGCTTCGGTGCGCAACCTCAGGGTTGGCGCCAGGCTGCGGATGGACGCCGCGTCGCGATAGAAGAAGCGCCACTCCCACATCAGGTTGAACCAGCCGCTCAGGTAGCCCGCGAAACGGTCCGGTGCATCGCCTTGCGCCAGATCCGCGACCGAGGTGTCGCGCAGCGCCCGCTCGAAGTCATCGAACAGGGCTTCGAGGATCTGTTCCTTGCGGTGAAAGTGATAGTAGAGATTCCCTTCCTGGATGCCGACCGCCGAGGCGATCTCCGCGGTGGTCACGACGACCGGCCCGCGCTCGTTGAACAGGCTCAGGCAAGCGTCAAGGATGCGCTCGCGCGTCTTGGGGCGCCGGGTTGGCGCGCCTTGCACCGTCATGGTCGGTAACTCCCTGCATGTTCCGTTATCTGCATGTTCACACGGTGGATGATTAGGGGTAAGCCCTAGTTTTGGCAATCCCGGTTGATTAATTAGGGTGAACACCCTAGTCTAGTCTGAAGACAGCACGGATGCACCGTGAGAATGCGACGCGGCAAGCGCCGGCTCGGTTTGGCCAACAGGAGACAATCGATGCTATCAGGCAATGCGGAGCACCCGCATCCCGAAGTTCACGCCGGCACGGCGGCGGCAGGGCGCCAGGACGAGCCGGCGCAAGGGGAAGCGGCGGCGCAGCACGTCGATGTGCTGGTGGTCGGGGCGGGGCTCTCCGGCATTTGCGCTGGCTACCACCTGCAGACCAGTTGCCCGGGCAAGACCTACGCGATCCTGGAAGGACGCGACGCAATCGGTGGCACGTGGGATCTGTTTCGCTACCCCGGCGTGCGGTCCGACTCGGACATGTACACCCTGGGCTTCAGTTTCCGCCCGTGGCGAAGCGAAAAATCGATTGCCGATGGTGACTCGATCCTTGAGTACATCCGTGGCACGGCGAAGCAATTCGGCATCGAGCGGCACATCCGCTTCGGCCACCGCGCGTCGCGTGCGTCGTGGTCTTCCGAGACCGCACGGTGGACGGTCGATGCCACGGTAGGCCCGCAAGGCACGCCTGCCCGTTTTACCTGCAGTTTTCTCTACTTGTGCAGCGGCTACTACGATTATGCGGACGGCTATATGCCTGGGTGGCCGGGCATGGAGCAATTCAATGGCCGTGTGGTGCACCCTCAGCACTGGCCGGCCGACCTGGCCTACGACGGCAAGCGCGTGGTCGTGATCGGTAGCGGTGCCACGGCTGTCACGCTGCTGCCGGCGATGGCCGAGCGGGCGGCCCATGTGACCATGCTGCAACGTTCGCCAACGTACATCGTGGCGCGCCCATCCAGCGATGCTGTCTCCGCATGGTTGCAGCGGCGGCTGCCGGCGGCGATGGCGCATCGCGTCACGCGCTGGAAGAACGTGCTGCTGAGCATCTACTTCTACAACCTCTCCCGCAAAAAGCCGGACCTGGTCAAGAGCAAGATCCTCAAGGGGGTGCGCGCGCAACTCGGACCGGACTACGATATCGACAAGCATTTCACGCCGTCTTACAAGCCATGGGACCAGCGGCTCTGTCTTGTGCCTGACTCGGATCTGTTCAAGTCCATCCGCTCAGGCAAGGCTTCGGTGGTCACCGACCAGATCGAGTCGTTCACCGAAAGCGGCCTGCTGTTGCGCTCCGGCGAGCGGCTCGACGCGGATGTCATCGTCACGGCCACCGGGCTTCAATTAAAGGTGGCCGGCGGGATGAAGATTGAGGTGGACGGCACCCCGATGAACCCGGCACAGGCTTTCATGTACAAGGGCATGATGTATAGCGATATGCCTAACCTGGCGGTCGCCATGGGCTATGTCAACGCCTCCTGGACGCTGAAGGCCGAGCTCTCGTCGACCTACGTGTGCCGCCTGATCAATCATATGGACGCGAAGGGCCATGCCTGGTGCGCGCCGCGCCGCACGGATCCGGCCTCCGATGAAGAGCCTTCGCTCTCGCTGAGCTCCGGCTATGTCCAGCGGGCCAGCAACATCTTGCCCAAGCAAGGCGCCAGGCGGCCATGGAAGGTACATCAGAACTACCTGTTCGACCTGATGGCCCTGAAGTTCGGCAAGGTGGAAGACAGCGAGATGGCGTTCGGCCGTGCCGGCGCCGCTGCCTCGGTGAATGGCTAACGGATAATGAACGGTTAATGGTTGACCGTAAGGCTAAACGTTAAGGATTAAGGTACATACGCAATGACCATATTGATTGCCTGCATCGTCGTGGGCACTGTCGTTCTGCTTGGGTTGGTGGCATTCTCCGGCCTGATTGCGCGCAAGGTGGAAAAAGCGCTGCCGCCCAAGGGGAAGTTCATCGAGATCGATGGCGCCCGACTCCATTACATCGACAAGGGCGAGGGCCCGGTCATCGTGATGGTCCATGGGCTCGGGGGGCAGACCGGCAATTTTTCCTACGCATTGCTGGGGAAGCTGACCAGCCGGTTCCGCGTGATCCTGGTCGACCGGCCCGGCTCGGGCCATTCGACCAGGCCACCGGCGATGTCGGCTCGCCTGAGCGTGCAGAGCACGGTCGTGGCCAAGTTCATCCGTGCGCTAGGCCTGCAGAATCCGCTGTTGGTCGGGCACTCCCTGGGCGGCGCGGTGGCGCTTGGCGTTGCGCTCGATCATCCCGGCACGGTCGGCGGGCTGGCGTTGATTGCCCCGCTGACGCATCCGGTGGAAGGCGTGCCGCCGATGTTCCGCGCGCTGTCGATTTCCTCGGCCACGATGCGCCGCGTGATCGCGTGGACGTGGGCGATCCCCCGGTCTATCCTGCGTGGCAAGGCCATGGTCGAACTGGTCTTCAGCCCCGACCGGCCGCCGCACGATTTCGGCACCGTGGGCGGCGGCCTTCTCAGCCTGAGGCCGCGCAGCTTCTATGCCACTTCGACAGATATGGTCAGCGTGGAGGAGGACCTGCCGTCCATGGCGCAGCGCTATGCCTCGCTGGCCTTGCCGATCAGCATCCTGTACGGGACCGGGGATGCCGTGCTCGACTGGCAGGCCCAGGGCAAGGCGATGAAGGACAAGCTGCCGGCGCTGGATCTCGAACTTGTCCCCGGCGGCCATATGCTGCCGGTCACGATTCCCGACCAGACCGCGGCCTGGCTCACGGCGGCTGCCGCGCGGCTCTGACGCGGTGCGCGCCAGTCGCTGCGCTGCAGGCTAAGCATCGATGGTGAAGCCGATCGCCTTGATGAACTCGCTCCAGCGCAGGTAGTCCGCCTTGACCTGCGCGGCGAAGGCGGGTGGCGTGATGGCTTGCGGCGGCAGCCCGCTGACGCGGCGGTGTCTCTTTAGGGTGGGGTTTTCATGCTTCTAGCTGCTGTCGCGGCTGGGCGGTGTTGCCGTTTTAGAACGTGTGAGATGTCACTTTTCTTTACTCGCCCTCCATGTCAGGATACTTGTCGCCTCGGTCTCCTTGGTGAAGCAAAATGGAGGGCGGTGTGCG
>NZ_BAAILO010000017.1:0-4548 GCF_054589115.1 Cupriavidus sp. 8B
GTCCAGTACGGTACGCAACGTGGCCGGGTCGACTGCCCCTTCAATGCGAATCACCGCTCGGCCCAAACGGATCTCAATGGCGCCGTGCGGCGGCGTTGGCTCGCAAACCGCAGCGGCCGGACTCATTGGCATCGGACCGGGTGGCGAGCTTGGATGTTCAACGGTCACCGGCAACAACACCGCGGCTTCCTGGCGCTGCTCCATTCGATAGCGTCGGCGCCAGGTGAACAGCATGTTCGCGTTGATGCCGTGCTCGCGCGCCAATTTCGATACCGAGACACCCGGCTCACACGCAGCGGCTGCCAACCGCCGCTTGAATTCCTCGCTGTGGTTCGGCCGGCCTTTGCGACTGCCGGCGACTGGTTCTTCCTGTGACTGTGACAAAGTAGTTCCCATCACTATTTGGTGGGAACTACTTTGGCGCCACTCTACTGAACGGTACAGACGGTGCTGGCGACTCGCTTACCTAAGTGCAGCGGCTGTCCAAGCATGCGCTGAAATGGCTGCGGGACGTCCATGATCAGTTCGCCCGCCACGGCGTGCGGCTGATCATCTTGCCAATGTGTTCGATGGCGCATAAAGCGACCAACGAAATTTCTGAGAGGACGCTAGCAGTCACTCGAGTCGGCGCGTCGACGCCGCATGCGGGAAAACACTGTACACGAACAGATTGACTCGAAATTTTCATTATCCTATTCTGAATTCAGAATTCTTTTATGAGTGTGGCGTACTAGCCGCTTGGTCAATGTTGCCGGCGAATATGATGGTGTTCGCGTATGGAGCAGCGAAGGACCCGGCAACAAGGCCAGTTACAGAACCTACGGGCTAATCATCGCCGCAGATTTGGCATTTGTGCGCAGATTATAAAATTTCGGTTTAGGGAATGTATGAGTTGGTTATTTTCAGCGCATCTAACATCCAATATTTTAAAGCGCTGCGAGGTTAATTCGGTCAATTGTTATATAAATTTATCTATTTGTTTCGATAATTAAAAATCGAGAATCGATATAATTAATTTAAAGAATCGTCACAAGTATCAAAAATGACTCAACTCAATAACCGAGAAATTTGTACGGATCGCATCACGTCGAGAATATGCCGATGAACGGATTAATACCATGGGGAAATAGAAATATGATTGGTGGAGTTGGCAACGAAGATCGCTATACGGACTAAACCTAGGTCAATGGAGACATCCGTAGCTACGAAAGCCTAATCGAAGTCGTGGAGATGAAAGTGAATACAGATGGAAAGTTACGCTGGCTAATCAACAAATGGTTTGCCTTCGAGCCTGGTGGGGCTATTCGGTCAACCCGGGCGCGCCGTGTCCGCTTCGCGTCGGGCGGTTGCGTGTGCGTCGAAGCGAACCACGCAGGCGGCTACGTTGCGATTTTCTTCTTCCGTCACGGCGATGGTTCGTGGCATGTCTTTCCTCCTGCTGCGAGGGTGGTTACTAATCCACAGGCTTGACCGATTGGTGAAAAGCTAGCTCACGGCCGCCGTTTGCTGCCCTGTCCTCCTTACGGAAGAGTAGCAGGGTGATGACGAGCGCTGGCATACCGACGCGTGTTACTTCATTGGCGGCCCGGCCTTCGCCGCTTCCTCTCCTACAGCCCGTTAGAGGGAACGTTCACCAAGGGTGGTGAATTTGCCCGGTTTCTTTCGAGAGCGGGGGCAGGTTATTCATCAACCAGGCGTGGCCTGATGACCCGTCACGAAAAGACGGAAAAGGTCAGCTGATCGGCATGCAGAAGACATTAATGGAAATCGCGAACCATACAGTAATCGACCTGATCTTCTTCGTTTTGGCCATCTACACTGGCTACTACATGATCCGGAGAGTAACGCTGGCACTGCAAAGGCCGATGATGGTACCCAATGCCATTCTGGCGTTCGCCCTTACCCTCTGCACGGCGGCCTCCATGGGCGCCCCTGGGCGTGCCGAATACGTCGAACATCAGGCTGCGGGCCTGCAGGGCATACGTCTGCCTGAGGTGCGCAATCGGCTCCAAAAACTGATCGATGCTAATGCCACTTATATTCGCGAGGAGGGAGGCACCATCGCCCCGCTGCTCAAGCGGCTCGGCCTGGACGCTCTCGACGCTGAGGAGTATATGCGCAGGAGCCCGGTAGCACGCGACATTTTCGATCTCCGGTCGGGGCGACGAGTGCAGGCGCAGGTCGACCAGAGCAATCAGCCTGTTTCACTGCAAGCCGACCTTGGCGGCGATGTGTCTGCCTCCCACGAACTAACCATCGAGCAGGCAGGCGACTTTGAGGAGCGGATCGATGGTCGTCGCGTGATGCGTGCCTTCCTGCGTTCTCCGGTGGAGTTTTCGCGCGTTTCCTCGGCATTTGGTGGACGATATCACCCCTTGCATCGTCATTGGACTCAGCACAATGGCGTGGACCTTGCCGCACCCGCTGGCACCCAGGTTTTCGCCACAGAAGACGGGATAGTCGAATTTATCGGCCGGCGAGGCGGCTACGGCAATCTCATCTTACTCAAGCACCAAAACGGCTTCTCCACTTCCTACGCACACTTGTCGAGATTCGCAGTTATCCACCGTGGGGAACTCGTCAGACGAGGACAACTAATCGGATATGTCGGGAAGACGGGATGCGCAACTGGGCCTCATTTACATTACGAGGTTAGATTTAACGATATACCACAGAACCCACTAAGTATTACACTAATAGGCACAACGGGCGCGAGCGCCAGGAGTTCATCGCGTACACCGGTGCTTTGCTCCGTCACATCAACGCGCTGTGCACCTATGATATGACCTCCAGCCACGACACATCGACATTGGATATCCCACGCGCCCCATGAACCTATATTATCCAGAGTTCTGGATAAGGCGCATTGCAGGAGACGCTTCTTTGAGATCGTGTATAGACCGGGGACATAGGTGACACATGTGCGAGGACATGGTTGACGCATTTTAAGCGGCATCGGGGTCGTTCAGGTCGATGCTTCCGAAGCGATGATGCGCGAAGTAAAGGGCATATCTGCCACTGTGTCTGGCGTCAGGCCGTAGCGCCACGTGCAGCTTGGCTAGGGCATTCGAAACCTTGAAGCGACGTCCCTGGAAACAAAGCTCACCGTGCCATTTGACCTGCACTACGGTGTCGTCGGGGCCGTATTCGATTGGCGGCAACCGCTCCGGATATGACCTCGGGCTGGGCCGATAGCGCGTGACAGGCGTCGCCAGGCCAAGTGCTTCGTGAGGTCGCTGTTGGTTGTAGACATCACGCCAGATATCGAATGCGCGCTGCGCATAACGGCAGGAAGCGAAGTCGTTGCCGGTGAGCACCTCGGCCTTAATGGTGCGGTGGAACCGCTCATCCTTGCCGTTGGTTTGTGGGTGCGCGGGGCGGCTATGGCTCAGGCGTACGCCCAGGCGAATCAGCCAGATCGCCAGGGCCGTGAGTTGGCCGGGTTGGGAAGGGCTGCCCCAGGGCGCACCATTGTCGGCGTTGATGCGCAGCGGCAGCCCATAGCGACGGAAGGCCTCGCGCAGATGGCGCTGCACCACTGCAGTCTGGGTCCTGGTGCAGGCCGTGAGCAGGATATTGAAGCGGGAATGGTCGTCCAGCACCGTCAGCGGGTAACACGGCACGCCGTCTCGGGTGGCAAACCAGCCCTTGTAGTCCATCTGCCAGAGATTGTTGGGCTCGGGATGCTCGAAACGCTGCCATGCCACCGATTTGGCAGAGGCCTCCGGGGTGATCAGCCCGTGGCGATGCAGGATCGAGGTGACAGTGCTGGGAGCCGGCACCTCGGTATGCCCCAGGTCCTGCAAGCGGCGGCTGATCTTGCGCCCGCCCCAGGCAGGATGCTGCTGGCGAAGCGCGATCACGGCCTGTTCAAGGTCGGCGTGGGTCTGTTCCGGGCTGCGACTGGGCCGCCGAGAGCGGTCGGCCAGACCGGCCTCGCCTTGCTCGGCATAGCGCGCGAGCCATTTGTAGGCGGTCTGGGGACTGATGCTGAAGCGCCGGCATAACTCGCGGCGATTACTGCCCTCCTGCTGGGCCAGGAGGATGAATTCTTGACGAAGGCTCATGGTGTCGCGCGTGCTCCAAGGCATGGTCGGATTCCGGGCAGGTTCATTGCCCGAAAGTGTCAACCATGTCCTCGCACACCTGTCACCTATGTCCCCGGTCTATACAAGATCGCCAAGGTGCAGAAGGCGCCCGGGTTGGCCGCGCAGGCGCTGGCGTGGATCGCCCAATTGTATGCTATCGAGGCCGGCATCAAGGACAAGCCACCGGATCACAAACTGGCCGTGCGGCAGGAGCAATCCGTGCCGCTGCTCGCCCAATTCCACCAGTGGCTGCTAGGCAATGCCCATGGCTTGCTGGCCAAGCAGCCGTTGGAGCTGGCCTTCGGCTATGCACTACGACATTGGCAGGCCCTCGTGCGCTACACCGAAAGCGGTATTCTGGAGGCGGACAACAATCGCCTCGAGCGCGCCATCCGCCCAATTGCCGTTGGCAGAGCGAATTTTATGTTCGTGGGCTCGCCGCGTGGCGGGCGTGCCGCCG
>NZ_BAAILO010000018.1:0-8942 GCF_054589115.1 Cupriavidus sp. 8B
CTCGCGAGCATCGCCAGGAGAAGAGCGTTTTTCCTTCATCTATCCTAGCTGGCACCCACATTTGCGTAATTAGAGGTCGCCATTAGCCGAAATAACAATCTGCAACACCAGGCGCGGAGGCACACCGCCGCAATGACGAAGGTCGCCGATCACCACGGCGAAATCATCGCCATTCCGCACACGGCGGCAATGGCGGCGAAGTTGAAAACGGAACAAGGCGAGGCTGCCTACCGCCGACGCAAGGCGATCGTCGAGGCCCCGAATGGCTGGATAAGGGCCGTGACGGGATTCCGCCAGTTCGGCATGAGGGGCATCGACGTGCTGCTGATGATCTATGGCATGGCCCGCCGCAAGGGCTGACCGACCTTCACGAAGTCGGCGACCTCGGTGCCGCCGCCGGCCTGCGACGCTGAGGTGGTTGCACGTGGCAGGCTGGCCTCGGGCTGGCTGTGGCGGCAGCGTAGCAGCGCCTGTTCGCTGCCGGGCGTGGCCATGGCCGCCACCTGCGGCGCAAGGTAGCGCAGCACCCTGACCGCCAGCGCGCTGGTAAAGCTGTAGCGCGCCGCATAAGGCTCGCGCGCATGAACCGTCACGGTGCCGAAGTAATGCTCGCCCAGCGTGAACACGAAGGTGGCTGAACGTGTGACCGAGCGCGAGGCGATCAACCGTCCGCCCGGCCCGTACACCTGCAAGCGCTGGTCACCCGTGCCGGTCTTGCCGGCCACCGGCAGCGGCGCCCCGCCCTTTCCCGGCACCACGAAGGCACCCAGGATGGACCTGGCGGTGCCGCGCTCCACCACATCAAGCATCGAACGCCGCACCACCGTGGTCAGCTCCAGCGGCAGGAGGCGCTTGCCCGGGCCAGGCTGCAGCACGTAGCGCGTCGAATACGGCGTGTTGGCGGCAAAATCGAGGCTGCGCACGGTGGCCGACTGCGTGGCGACGCCGCCATTCAGGATGATGCCGGCCAGCTCCGCCAGCGCCGCGGGCCGGTCGCCAGAGGCGCCGATGGCGGTCGCGTAAGACGGCGTCAGCGAATCGAAGGGATAGCCCAGCCGCTGCCAGCGCTTGGCAATGTGCTGGAATGCGTCCTGTTCCAGCAGCGTGCGGATGCGGTTGTCCTGCCCGAACTTGCTGTGCGAGCGGAACAGCCAGCGGTACACGTACTGCCGCTCGGCGGTGCTGTCGCGCAGGATCTGCGACAAGGTGGCATCCGGGTGCTTGCCCAGGTATTCCACCATCCACAGTTCCAGCGGGTGGATGCGCGAAAGGTAGCCGCGGTCGTTGAGGTTGAACTTGTCGTGGCCGTACTTGCGATAGAGCGCCGGCAGGTCTTCACCCGCGAGCTGCTTGTCCGACAAGCGCGAGCGCATGATCCGGATAAAGCTTTCCTCGTCCAGCTCGGGGCGGGCGCTGAGCAGCGTCACCGACATGCGCACCGCGCTCAGG
This sequence comes from Cupriavidus sp. 8B, assembly GCF_054589115.1. NCBI lineage: Bacteria > Pseudomonadati > Pseudomonadota > Betaproteobacteria > Burkholderiales > Burkholderiaceae > Cupriavidus > Cupriavidus sp. 8B. The sequence goes on from NZ_BAAILO010000018.1 coordinate 1,450, forward strand.
TGGGGCGAGCTCATTTTCACGCGGCCCAGCAGCGTGGCCAGCCTCTGTTCCGAATCCCTTCCGCGGTAGTGCTGGTAGAAGCCTATCATGTAGGCGCTGCCTTCCTGGTCCGCAAAGCGCTCCAGGTAGGCGCGGCGCTCGGGCGAGCCGCGGTCCTCGAAGATGTTTCTGACGTCCGGCCGGGCATGGAAAATCTCGTAGCGCACGATGTCGCGCATGATCCGGATGAAGACCAGGTTGACCGAGTGCTGGAAGCCCTCGCGCACGGTCATGTTGCGCTCGCCCTCCCAACGCTCAAAATTGGAGAAGCTCTGCATCCCGCCACCGGTGAAGAAGCCTTCACCGGTGCTGCCGGAATACTTGCGCTCCATCGCCGCTTCCAGCATGGGCGTCAGCTCGCGCTCGGCCGGCGTGCGGGTCTTGGCAAGGTAGTCGACGGCCCAACGGCTGAGCACATCCTGCTTCGCCAGCTGCACACCGGCCAGTTCGGCGCGGCTCATGGCGGCATAGCGCGTGTGCAGCTCGGTGATGATCTCCAGGTAGGTCACCAGCGTGCGCAGCTTGGCGGTGGACCCCAGGTTGAGCCGGCCACCGCTGTTGATGTCGAAAGGCTGTTCGATGTTGTCCGCCTGCACCCGCACGACACTTGCATTGCCCACGCGCTCGTACAGCGTGAAGCTGGCGATCAGTTGCGAAGGGTCGTCCTGCTCGCGCAGCAGGTTGTGGCCATACAGCCCCATGGTGTGCGCGTCGGCCTTGTCGTGGATGCGCATCAGCACGTCGGTGGCAATGCGCTGGGCTTCGCGGTTGATGGTGCTGTCCACGGTCAGGTCCAGGCGGTCCATGTCGTAGCGGCTGTCGACCCCGGTTAGCCGGCCAATGTCGGCGCGCACGCGGTTGACCGCCTTGCGTGTGACGAAGGGCTCCTGCGCGGGCTTCTCTGGCGGTGCAGCCTTCTCCAGCGACTGCTGCAGCGCGGCGTTGCGCAGCTCGGGCGTGATGATGCCGTTGGCCGCCAGCAGGCGCAGGTAACTGCCGGTCAGCGTCTCCAGGTTGGTGTCGTCGCGGCGCAGGTGGTACGAGGGGCGGCGCTGCGAGATGATTAGCGACAGCGCGCGCTTGAAGGCCTGGGCCTCGCGGCCGGTGGGCGCGCGCAGGTCCATCTCCTTCATCAGCCGGTTGGCCTCGCCGAAGTCTTCGCCGTACCATACCCACAGCGCATCGCCGATGCCGTTGACCTCGCCGAAACCCACGCGCGCGGACAGTGGCACCGTGTTGAGGTAGTCGACCACGATGCCTTCGCGCGCACGTCGCGTATCCGGCCCGTCCAGATAGGCGCGAAGCGAGGCCGACGCCATCTGTCGGAATTTCTCGGAGATGGATTGCGTTCGGCCCTCCGGCGAATGCCGGTATTTTTCGATCTGGGTGGCCAGCGTGCTGCCGCCCGGGGATTCATAGGCCTTGTCGACCAGTCGGACGGCCTGGTCCATCACCGCGTGCGACAGCCGCTTCCAATCGAGCGCCGGGTTCATGTTCGGATACTCGGGGTTGAGCAGCCCCTGGTTCTCCACGAACAGCAGCGAGCTGACCAGCAATGGCGGCACCGCGGCAAAGTCCTCGTATTGCCGCTGCGGGTAGCGCTCAAGCACCAGTGTCAGGCCGTTGCAGTCACGCAGGGCGAGGCCGGCCTGGTTCTTCTCGCGGTACGGGGGAAAAATGCCATGGTCCATCAGCCGGACCAGCTCGGGCGACATGTGCGCCTGTTCGGCCGGCACGTAGCCGTGCCGCTCGAGCCGTTGCGCGAAGGCCGGCAGGCGCCCGTAGCCCAGGCGTGCGTCGTAAGGGCCGGAATGCGGGAAGCGAATGCTGTCGCTGGCGCCTGGCTGGACCTCGAACGTCAGCTGCCTGGTGAAGCGGCCGAAGTAGTACGCCTGCCATTGCGAATTGCGCACTTCACTGGCGACGAGGCTGTAAACGACATACCCGCCTCCACAAAGGGCGGCCGCCAAGCCAGCGAAAATCCAGCCACGTCGTGACACGTTTCGGCAATCCCATAATGCCGAGCCCCGCCGCCGGGGTGGTCATGCCGCCGGCTCCAAGCGCAAGCGAAGCGGGCCGGAGGCCGGCGCGCGCCGCTCTGTTTATATATTAGCAGGAAGGGGACGGTGTTATAAGCGTGCAAGCGCAAGCACTGTTGCTAGCTGCGTCAAGGCCGGCTGGCGCTCACGCTTCGGCCCGCATCGGCGGCAAGCCAAGCGCAGCCTCGGAATGATCAGCACGACCGGCACCTCGAACACCGGCTGATCACGCACACGCTGCTCGCCCCAGTCATGCACGGCGCTGACGCCACGGCCACAGCCACTGCAGTACTGCCGCCGCGCTTTCGGCTCAAGCCGCATGGCGCACCAGCGCTATCCATTGGGCTAGATCGCAACACGCACCCATCGTGTCCGACCCGATCGCAGCAAACCTCGACCGCCTCGTCACAAGCCTCTATCCACATGCTGCCTACAAGGCTTGCTGAGGCCTATCTTGAACTGGATTGGGTGGGGGGCTGGGGTTGGTCCAGCCATTCTCGAACACCATCTCGTCCAGGCGTTGCCGTCTGGCCCAGTCTTCCTGTTCCAGCATCGGCTTCTCATAGGAGGTGTCGACCTGGCCGAGGCACAGCACAGCCACTGGCCGGGCACCGGGCGGCAGCCGCAGCGTTGTGTCGCAGTAAGGGAGAGGAGAGTAAGCGGCGGAAGTTGGCAACGGCCGTATTGGTTAAGTGGCCGGCGAGTAAAACTGCTGCGCCGCGGACGCAGCGCTCCCATCGGCGCGCTGCATCTGGCCGTTGGCCAGCATGTGCATGATGCAAGCGAAACTGCCCACATTGCGGTCGGTACCGCAACATCAAGGATTGGCGACGTCGGCCCTTTGACACTGGGCTGGGTACGATCCGTGTGCGCGTGCCGCGGTTGAAGGCTTGTATGTGTCTGCCCGAGCCGCTCGATGAGCAAGGCGAGATCGATGAGTGCACGCGCAAGGCGTGAAGGTCGTCGAATATCTACTGCGCCAGCGGAATCAGTGATGAACCACCTGATCAACCGGCGCTTGGTGGGAGCACTTACCCTGCAGCACATTGATTTTTCCGGCGCTGACTAGTAAAGGGAGGCGCAGTTCGAAACGGCGCCTGCAGCAGCCGATATAGACGCTAATCGACGTTAGCTGACCGACATGGGCACTTCGTGCTGCTCCATTTCTGCCGCCGCACACCGGCAGGTGTTACGTTGAGCATCCGGCGGAATGCACGCGTCATGTGATCGCCGTCATCGAATTCGAGAACGATCGTGCATCGCATGTCGGCTCTCTGCCTCTTTGATACCGAGACGATACTCCGATGCAGGGCGCATCCCAGGCCTTTTAACGGCTTCCCTCAACATCTCGATCTAGGCATGCGTTGAAGAGGAGGGGGCGCTGCCCTCCAAGCTTGAACTGGCCACTCGCCGGCTCTGACGTCCGCAGCGATTTGCGTTCCCGCCCGGAGGACTGGCCCGAACAACGATGGCTCGTTCGCGTGCGTGTGTGCCTTCATTTCCAGAGGTTTTGCACATTTGCTTTGCTCCCCGCTCGCCAATCGGGAAGTGCCATCCTGTCAGGTCAGATCATCCAGTAGTGTTTTGGCTTGTAGCCAATCGGCGGTGTCGAAGCCTTCCATGAAGGCACCATGGATCTCGGCCAGCGTCCGTCGCGCGAAGTCCGTCTTACCCTGTAGTTGCCATAGCTGGGCCAGGCTCAGCGCGGCTCGCAGCTCCAATGACCTGGCACCCTGTTTACGGGCGATTGAGATCGCTTTGTGAAAACACGCTTCAGCTTCTTCGTGGCCGGTCAACGCTTGGGGGGACACGCTTGACTGTTGAAGGATCAACTCCCCTTTGAGCCGATACAAGGTCGCTTCGTCGAACCGTTCTCCCGTGTTGTCCGCCAGACCTAGCGCCTCGGCCAACGCGCGCAGTCCAGCTTGCGCTTGCCCCGCTTTTCCATAGGCTTCGGCGAGCAAGGCTAGGTGGCTGGGCCTTCCCAGTGCCGCACCTGTAGCCTCGTAGGCAGTGAGGCCGTCGCGTATTTTGGTGATTCCCTCCTCATGACTTCCCTGCTCGGCCATCGCCCAACCTTGCAGGATGGTTCCCCACGCCAAATAGAATGGAAACCCCTGTTCGCTCGAAAGGTTTATGGTGGCCTCAGCGTATTCTTGGGCTAGTTGCGCTTCATGCCGACACTGATATAGTGCGGCCGTAAAGACTAGGCTTTGAGCAAGGCTAAACGGGTCTGAGACCCTCTTGGCCAGCGCCAGGGCCTCCTTGCTGCGCGTACCGGCCTGATCGGGTAAGCCTAAATGCCAAAGAATCCAGCTCAAGGTATTCAGTGCATGAACCGCCGGGTTCCGCGCATAACCTAGAGGAGCGCCGTGTGGCTGCTCATCGCGGCGTTGTAACGCCAGCACTTGCTCCATGTTGGTACGGGCCATGCCGAATTCGCCTCGACGGTACACGGTAGCCCCGAGTACACGATGCGCCTCTGCGAGCTGTTTCGGATCCTGCGTGCTGCGGGCCAGGCCAAGCAGCCTCTCTGCCAGGGCATATGCCGTCTTGTACTGCGCACGCAGACTATAAAACGACCATAGTCCTAACTGCGCCGAGAAGGACTGTGGGGTTTCCTCACCCCGTTCGCACAGTGCCAGCGCGCGCGTGTAGGTCGCCTCCACTTCCGGGGCGCCCTGACCTCGGGCGGCCATCCAAGCCGGGCCGAGGGAAAGTAGCAGGGTGAGTTCCTGGCGCGTGCGATCGGGACTGTCGGGCAGGCACTTGAGCAGTTCGACGGCGGCACTGAGGTGACGGATCGCTTCGAGCTGCGCCGAACGCTGAAGGGCCTGTTGGCCGGCACAATACAGATACTCGACAGCCTTTGGGAGGTTGCCGCTGAGGCTGTAATGGTGTGCTAGCTCGCTGCAGTAGTCCTTTAGCCGGCCCTGGAAGAGGGCCTCGATAGCCTGGGCCGTGCGTTCATGCAGCCCGCTGCGTTGTTCCATCAGCAAGGAGTTGCCGGCAACTTCCTGAGTGAGGGCGTGCTTGAAAGCATACTCCACCTCAGGGAACGCGGGCCGCTCGTAAATAAAATCCGCAGCCTGCAGGTCGGCGAGAAGAGGGCGCACCGTATCGTCCGGCAGTGCGGTTACGTGCTGGATCAGGCTCAAAGGGAACTCCTTGCCGATCACTGCCAGGGTTTGCAGCAACTCTTTCTGCGCGAGGGGGAGCCGATCCATGCGAGCCGCGAGCACGCCCTGGACGGTGGTCGGGATATGAAGCACGGAAGGGGTCTGCTCGATGCGGTAGGACCCGGGCTGGCCAAGCAAGGCGTTCTCCTCGGCCAGGGTCTGGACCACTTCCTCCATAAAAAAAGGGTTGCCCTCGGTTTTTGCCAGGATGAGTTGTTTCAGGGGCACGAGAGCTGGATCATCCCCGAGTAACGCGCTGAGCAGTCCCTGAGCTTCGGCCTGGCCAAGAGGCTCTAAATGCAGTTGGGTGTAGTAGTTTCTGCAGCCCCAGTCATGGGAGTACTCCGGGCGGTAGTTGACAAACAGGACGATCCTCGCATCTGGCACATAGTCGATAAGGAGTTTGAGGAAGGCCTCGGTTTCGCTGTCCAGCCATTGCAGGTCTTCGAAAAGAAGCTCAAGAGGCTGATTGAGACTTTCGCGGACCAAGAGACGTGCAATGGCTTCGAATGTGCGCTGGCGCCGGATGGCAGCGTCCATGGTCGGCAGTGTGGAGTCGGGTTCGACGGTTCCGAGCAGATAGAGCAGGTAGGGTAAAAATTCATCCAGCGCTCGCTCCAAGTTTAGTAGCCTGCCAATTACTTTCTCGCGGCAGCTTCGATCGTTGTCCTGCGGGGTGATTTGAAAGTAATTTCTCAGGAGTTCGATCAGCGGCAAATAGGCAAAGGCCTTCCCGTGCGAAACCGAGAAGGTTTCCAGCACCAGGCAGCCTTGCTGTGATCGTGCCTTGAACTCATGGAAAAGCCGCGATTTTCCTACCCCGGCCTCGCCCACCACCCCGACGACTTGCCCATGCCCCGCCTTGGCCAACTCGAAGGCGTTGTGCAATTGCTCCATCTCGGCTTGGCGTCCCACAAAGCGCGCCAAGCCGCGATGCGCAGCCACTTGCAGGCGCGTGCGCAATGCCCCGAGGCCCAGCACCTCATACACCGCCAGCGGATCCCGGACGCCTTTTACCTGGGTGGTCCCCAGCGCCTTGAATTCGACATATCCCTCCGTCAGCTTATGGGTAGGCTCGCTGACGAGGATGGACGCCGGTGTGGCAACGCCTTCCATGCGAGAGGCGATGTGGATCGTGTGCCCCACCGGATCGTAGTCCGTATGCAGATCGTCCTTGCGAATCGAGCGAACCAACACCTCGCCAGTGTGGATTCCGACGCGAATCTGAAGTGGTATTCCTTGGTCCAGACGGACTCGATCACTGTGATGTCGCATCGCTTCCTGCATGCGCAGCGCCGCATACAAGGCACGTAGCGGATGGTCCTCGTGAGCAATGGGGGCGCCGAACAGAGCGAGAATGCCGTCACCCAAGAATTTGGCTACGTAGCCTTCATAGTGGTGCACAGCCTCCATCATCAGCGTCACGACGGGGTCGATCAGGCGGCGTGCCTCCTCCGGGCCCAGGTCCTGGATCAACGCCGTCGATCCTGCCATATCAGCGAACAGCGCTGTGATGGTCTTGAGTTCGCCGGCCGTCCCTCCCCTGGCTTCCATGGCCGCCTGTTCCGCCCGGATGCGCTCGGCCAGATGCGGCGGCGTGTAGTGAACGGGGGCCCAGGCGGCGGGCTTAGGCGCCGGAAGCGGCTCTGGAGGGGCGTCGTTCAGGGGCGAGCCACATGCGCGGCAAAACTTTGCAGTGGGACTCGATTCCTCGCCACAGTGCGGGCAAATCCGTGGAAGCCTGGCGCCGCATTCCTCGCAGAAGTTTCCCCTTGTGAGGCTCTCGACTCCGCAATTTGTGCAGCGCATATCGTCCCCGCCATGCCTTCGCCTGCCTCAAATCCATTAGATGCGCTATCGGCCTCCGTAGCAAGCTGACACGCCCCGCAGCATAAGCGGGATGCCCTTCCTATCCGCTGCCACGCCGGCGCGGTTCTGTGCCGTGCCTCGTCCTTGCTGTTCAGATCGGCACGGGTAGGTGGCGCAACCGGCGCCGAATCTCGACCCTCTCACGCGTGGCGAACGTGGGGTCCTGTCCGTCCGCCGTACCAGCAGAATGGCTCCGCGATGGCCGGGTGGCCGAGCAGCGGATACTTTCACGAACGGGGAAGGTGTGCCAAGAACGCGAGCATCAGCAAATCGATGTTCGCGATGCTTTACTGAAGATGAGGGACGGCCCCTCGAAGTCGGCTTGCAGGAGCAGGCTTCAAACCGCCACAAGCTGCGTGGGTAAAGA
>NZ_BAAILO010000019.1:0-655 GCF_054589115.1 Cupriavidus sp. 8B
TTTGACATCCTCCCCTCCCTCAGCCTTCGGCTGCCGCGCTTTGCGCGGAAAGGGAGGGGATTCCTGCGGCGCTCAGGGGCAGCATGGAGCTGCTCACCAAGTCGCTTAGGTGGGTTCCTGCTGCTGGCGGCATTGCTGCACCGCTCACTTCACAGGCGAACCGGGCGTGTCCCGCCCTTAAAACGTTGATCGCGCCGACCAGGTCGGCATGTTCCTCGAAGCCGCATTCCACGCACGCGAAGCGCGCTTGTGTCCGACGGTTGTTCGCCGAAACGTACCCGCAGCACGGACACGTTCGGCTTGTGTTCTGCGGCGGCACTGCGACGAGATACCCACCATTCCACGCCAGCTTGTAATCCAGCTGGCGACGGAACTCGTACCACCCCTGATCGAGGATGGCTTTGTTTAGGCCGGACTTGGCCCGAACACACTTGCCCGGCTCCTCACTAGTACCCGCCGCTGACTTCGACATATTGCTAACCCGCAGGTCCTCGATGCATACCATCGCGTGGTTATTGCTGATCGTGGTCGTGGCCTTGTGCAGGTAGTCGCGGCGGGTGTTGCCGATGCGGGCGTGAATGCGCTGGACTCGGGCTTTGGCTTTCCTCCAGTTTCTGCTGAACTTTGTCTTGCGGCTCATTGCCCGCTGCGCCTT
>NZ_BAAILO010000020.1:0-57268 GCF_054589115.1 Cupriavidus sp. 8B
CACCATGCGCACCGTGATCTTCCTGATCGCCGGAAAGCTCGACTTCTCCGCGATCAACCCGCATGCCGCATAACCCACTCATTTTTCAAAAGAGCCGTTATTCATTTGTTTTCATGCGTGCCAACGCAGACCAACTAGGCCAGATCGCCACGCTCATCGATGCAGGCGCGATAAGGCCCGTGATCGATCGGGTTTTCCCGTTCGAGTCAACCAAAGAGGCTTTGGCTTACGTCGAAACAGGACGTGCAAAGGGTAAGGTTGTCATCAAGATCCGATAGTGACTATGTCGTCGACGTCAATTCTTGCAACGTGGAGAGTCAACCGTCCGTTGTCAGCGTGGAGCCGACCTTCAAACGTCCGCGTAGCAATCAAGTGGAATGGCCGCTCGTGGCTGCGAACTCAGCCTGAAGCTCTGCGTGATTCACGATCTGGGTGAGGCCCTTCACGGTGACATCCCGGCCGTCGATTCAAAGCGCGGGCCAGGACAAGAGCCAGCAGGAGAGGGACGACCTGATCGTGCTTTTCAGGACGATCCGCGCGATCGTCGACGATGACACGAAAGGGCGGATGCGAGCGTGATCAACCCGACGACCCCGTGCCACTGACAATCCGCCCGGAAACCCCTGCCGACGTCGCCGCGATCGAACGCCTGACGGCCGCAGCCTTCCGGAATGCGCCCCACACCAGCCATACCGAACACTTCATCGTGAACGCCCTGCGCCGCGCCGGGCAGCTTTCGGTTTCGCTGGTGGCGTGGGACGGCGCCGGCATGGTGGGTCATGTTGCGCTCTCGGCGCTGCGCGGCCTGGATGCTGCCGGCTGCGTGGTGCTCGGCGATCCTGCCTTCTATGGGCGCTTCGGCTTTGTGGCAAAGCCGGAACTGGTGCTCGCCGGCGTGCCCGCCGAATACTTCCAGTCCTCGTCATTCCAAGGCAGCCGGGCCGCGGGCGCCGTGCGCTATCACGCGGCATTCGACGCCACGGCGTGATCGCCGGCCGTTGCGAAATCCGGATTGACGCATTGCGCCAAAAGAAACTGAGGCGCCACATCCAGTGCTGGCGCGGTCCACACGGCATTGTCTGGCGGGCAGGAAAGTGTATCGGTCTATCTCAGGGTTTCCCCTGATCCGCGGACAGGAGTAAATTCATGCATCGCCATGCCGCACTGGATGTCGGCGAAACCGCCGGGCGCTGCGTTAAGCCGAGGGTGTCCAGTGATCATGTCGCGCTCTGCCATCGGAGAAGCCGGATTTCATGTTGTTGGCGGAGCCTTGTGCCCAGGCGCATCCCGGTGCGCCTTCACCCAAGTCAGCAGGAAAGGAAGTGAACCCATGAGTTCCACGATCGAAGCACTGTTCCCGAAGCAACAAGGCGCCGCCGACAGCGTCGTCACCGCGCTCAACCACCAGGAGATCGTCGTCGCCTTGTCGGCGCTGGTGGCTGACCAGCGCGTGGCCGTGCTGCACATGCTGTACCCCCGCACCGACGCGCGCACGCACAAAAGCCTCGACACACTGGTCAGCACGCTGCACGGCCACGGCCTGCACGAGGTGGCCACGCTGGTCTCGCAGGAAGCGCACTACCTGATCTTCAAGGACCCCGCCAAGGCATGGAAGGCGTTCCAGGAGATTCGCCACGACTCGCTGGCGATCGGGGTGCACCTTTACTACAAGGGGCTTTCGGGAGACGACGCGGAAAAGTCGCTCGATGCGGACGCGCACCAGAAGGTGGATACGCCAGCGCGCCATTACTGAGTGGCTTTGTTGCCGCTGGCTGCACGGGCAGGGCGAGAGGCCGCTAGCGCTCTCCCTGCCGGTGTTCCGGCGTAGAATTCCTCGTCGGGAACCGAAGAGGAGCGCGCATGCCGGACCCTTCATCCAGTGCGGAAGCAACCCTGGTCCCGGTGCGCCCCGACCGGGAGATTGCTACCAGCCAGCGTTTGCCCTACTTCGTCGGCATTTCCGCGCTTAGCGCGGGTGCCAAGGGTTTGTCGATGTACATCGTCGTCGTGCCGCCAGGCGGCCACGCCGAACCGCACGTGCATTGCGGCTACGAGACGGGCATCTACGTGCTGGAGGGGCGTGTCGAGACCCGCTACGGGCCCGGGCTGCGCCAGTCGGTCATCTCCGAGGCCGGCGACTTCCTCTTCATTCCGCCGGGCGTGCCGCACCAGCCGTTCAACCTGAGTGCGACGACGCCCGCCAAAGCTATCGTTGCGCGCAACCAGCCGGACGAGCTCGAGCAGGTATTACCGTACGATCCGTTGCGGGAATAAAATCTCATGCTTTCGCACCAACGCTACGAAACATGCGCATTGCGTTTGAAAGCCCCAGGCAGGCAGAGGTCATCCGCCTGATCGACGAACTGGACGCCTACCAGAAGCCGCTGTACCCGCCGGAGAGCCATCACGGCATCGACATCGACGCGCTGTCCCGTGTTCATGCGGAAGGACGCGGCTTAACCTTGCAATGCGGACTGCCGCGCAAAAAGTGGATTAAGCGTGGCATTGACGGGTGAGCGGAGTATCATCGGGGCCGCCTGTCACTCTTTCCGTCCCGGATGTCCCGCATTCCTGCCACCGCTCAATCCGAAGTCCGCCACGTTCCCCACGTTCCCCGTTTTTCCCGCTTGCTCGGCGCCGCGGCGCTGGCGCTGGCCTGCCTCGCCGGCACGCCGCGCCTCGCGCTCGCCTACGACATCGGCGAGGTCATCGAAGCCATGCGCCTTAGCCGCTATGCCCTGAACGCGCCGGAGCGCCGCGTGTGGGGCACCGAGAACGCGCGCGATGCGCTGCTGGTCGGCCAGGTCGAAAACCGCTTGTTCTTCTACCGCTACGTGCGCGAAGGCAGCACGTCCACGCTGGCGTTCCGCTCGCCGCCATTGGTGATCGACCCGGGCACATGGCGGGCGTCGCATGAGGAAAACGTGTCCGTCACCACGCCCCGGGGCGACGAGATCTTCTACTGGGTGGCCTATACCCACAACGATGTCGACGGCAAGCAGGTGAACGGCTACCTGGTGGACGCCGCCGGCGAAGCCATCACGGTGCGCGCCGACGCCAGCACCGCGACGGTGACCAGCACGCGCCCCTGGGACGCGGCACGCCAGGCCCAGGCCATGGCCACGTTGCGCAAAGCCCTGGTGCGCTATCCCAGCCGCCTGACAGGCATGCCGGCCGACCTGCGCTTCGTGCAGCGCCCGCCGGTCGACACGCTGGCGGCCTTCCGCACGCTGCACCAGGCGGCGCGCGCCATCCCCCGCGCGAAGACCGCGGAATTCGCCCGCGCGCTGGCGCAGTTGCGCACCTTCGTCATGGAGCAGGACTATCGAGAGATCGATCCCAGGGGCGAATACCCCGACACGCTGGTCGCCCTGAACGATTATGGATTCTGGCTGGCCGAGGCTGGCGATGCCGCCCAGGCCGACCTGATCCTGGGGGAGGTGCTGCGCCGGGACCCGTCGCGCGTCGCGGCCTACCTGAACCGCGCGGACGCGCGCTGGCAGCAACGCGAGCGCGAGCGCAACCCGGAAAAGCGCGACTACTACCTGGCGCTGGCGCGCGAGGACTACCGCCAGTACTGCAGCCTGCGGTTGGTGTCCAACAATGCCATCCCGTCCAACGTGGCGGCCCGCATCGGCACCGCGCTGGACGAGAAACAACTGACCCCCGCCACCTGCCGGCCGCGCCTGGAGATCTTCCCGGCGATCAAGGCCGGCAACCTGCAGGCGGTGCGCCTGCAGCTGGCGCGCGGCCAGGATCCGAACGGGGTCAACGAGCATGGCGTGTCCGCGCTGAGCGTGGCGGTGTACTACCAGCAGGTGGAGATCGTGCGCGCCTTGCTGGCCGACGGCGCCAAGGTGGACGGGCCGAACCGGGGCTCGGCCTTGATGGCTTCGGCCATGCCGGACGGGCGCGACAAGCGGCCATTGGCGCAGCGCTACGCCATCGCGGACATCCTGCTGGCGGCCGGCGCCGCGCTCGAGGCGCCCGACCTCAACGGCACGCCCTTGCTGATCACGCGCACGTCCTACTACGGGGAAGATCGCGACACGCCGGAGTACCTGCTGTCCCACGGCGCCGATCCGAACACGCATGACAAAAAGGGCCGCACCGTGCTGCACGCCGCCATCAGCAACTTCCGCACGCGCTGGTTTGCGGATCAGCTGCTGGCCAAGGGCGCCGACATCAATGCGGCCTACATCTGGAACGGCTACGGCAACCGCGTCATGTGGGAAACCCCGCTGCTCGAAGCACTGCGCGAGTCGACCAGCGAGCTGAAGCCGGGCGTGGCCCTTGCCATCCCGGAGCGCGTGGCCTTTGTGCTGGATCGTGGCGCGGACTCTTCGGTGGGCGGCTATGGCGGCAAGGACGCCGTGGCGCGCAACGGCCTGGACGCGGCGCTGAGCCTCTCGGCCCCCTATTTTCAGCCCGCGCTGGTGGACCGGCTGGTGCAGGCCTCGCGCCAGCCGGCGGCGCCGCTGACCAGCGAGCCCCTGTCAGCCCTGCTGCGCGCGTGGAGCTACCTGGAGGCGCGCGCGGACGCCAGCAAGGACAGCGCCGCGTGGAACGGCCTGCGCGCGAGCGCCCGTGCCGCGGCCGAGCGCCTGGTCGCCGCCGGCGTCAGCCTCAAATACCAGAACAGCGTGCAAGGCATGAAGGACAACGCGATCGCGCCGTTGAGCGTGCCGTGGCTGCCGGATGACCTGTACCTGGCGTGGCTCAAGGCGGGTGCCGACCAGACCGACCGCAGCGACGGCGGCTTGCGCATCAACAGCGTGGACCAGAACGACGCGCTGCCGCTGGTGATCATGATGCAGTTGGGCCAGCAAGCCAAGGTGAAGATGCTGCTGGAACACGACGCCGCGCTGTACCGCGACCCGCAGCGCTGCGGCATGGCGGTGGCGGATGTGCTGTCATGGCAGCTGGGCAACGCCGGCAAGGTCATCAGCCCGGAAACGGCGGACGCGATCAGCCATGTCATGCAAGGCGCCGCCAGGGCAGGCAACTGCGACATGAGCATGAAGGCGCGCGCCAGGCCGTATATCGGCGTGCGCGCCGACGAACTGGCGCGATATATCGAACGAGGCGTTGCCGCTCGCTAGAAACTACATGGCGCCAGCCGTCCGCCGGCGGCTGGCAGGGCGCGCAAGCATGCCGTTGAGCAACACGTCGATGACCTGTTCCGCGTGCTGCTCCGCTTGTTCGGCCGTCATGGGCCCGACGCCATAAAGGCGCTGGATCAGATGCGTGGCCGACTGAACGGCCGTGAGCGTGGCGGTCATCGTCACGCTGGCGTGTTCGGGCGGGTAGGGCTATAACAAATTGATCGGAACCTAATCAAACCTAAGCAAGTCTGTGCAGAATGGAAAGATTTGTGAGCATAGGCGAAGCGGCTGGAGCACTGGGTGTGTCAGTGGCGACGTTGCGTCGCTGGGAGGCCAACGGGAAACTGATTGCTGCGTATACGGCAGGCGGTCATCGACGCCATGATCTGGCGAAGCTGCGTCCCGATCTGTACCTTGCGCCCGATTCCATGGAGCGAAGGACCGTGGCATATGCTCGTGTATCGAGCCACGATCAGAGGGACGACCTTGAGCGCCAGAAGCAGGTGCTGGAGTGATATTGCGCTCAGCAGGCTTGGAAGTTCGAGGTTGTCGCGGACCTGGGCTCAGGCATGAACTATCAGAACAAGGGGCTCAAGCGTTTGCTCAGCGCGGTGATCGGAGGCCAAGTCGGCCGGCTTGTCATCACGCACAAGGACCGGCTGTTGCGGTTCGGCGCCGAATTGGTGTTTGCGATTTGCGATTTGCGAGGCGAAGCAAGTGGAGGTCATTATTCTCAATCAGGGCCAGGACACGACCTTCGAGGAAGACCTGGCCAGGAACGTCCTGGAGATCATCACGGTGTTTAGCGCTCGCCTGTACGGCAGCCGGTCACGCAAGAATCAAAAGCTCTTGGACAGCGTGCGCCACACCGTCGAGGCTGCGCAATGCTGATTGCTCACAAGATCGCGCTTGCGCCGAACAACGTGCAGGCGACCTACTTCGCCCGGGCGTCTGGCGTGGCACGCTTCGCCTATAACTGGGCGCTGGCTGAATGGAAACGACAGTACGAGGCGCACAAAGCTGATTCCACCCGGCCGAAACCATCGCAAGCCGCGTTGCGCCGCCAGCTCAATGCAGTGAAGCGCGAGCAGTTTCCCTGGATGCTGGCAGTCACCAAGAACGCGCCGCAGATGGCGATCATGCAGCTGGGCGATGCCTTCAAGAACTTCTTTGCCGGCCGCGCCCGCTACCCGCAGTTCCGCAGGAAAGGCGTGCACGACCGCTTCACGCTCACCAACGACCAGTTCAGTGTCGACGGTTCGCGCATCCGCATCCCCAATCTTGGCTGGGTGCGGATGCGCGAGACGTTGCGCTTCGTTGGCAAGATCCTGTCGGCCACGGTCTCCCGTGTGGCCGACCGCTGGTTTGTCAGTGTTACCGTCGAGACCCAGGACGATTCCCATCTGCCCAAAGCCGAAAACCAAGGCGCGGTCGGTGTGGATCTGGGCGTCTCGGCACTGGCAACGCTCTCGACGGGAGAACCTCCGATACCGGGCCCGAAGCCGCACAAGGCGCTGCTGGGCCGCCTCCGGCGCTTATCGCGTAGCCTGAGCCGCAAGCAGAAAGGCTCGGCCAACCGCAAGAGGGCCAAAGCCAAGCTCGCCCGCCTGCATGCGCGGATCTCCTGTCTTCGTTCCGATGCCTTGCACAAGCTCACCAGCGACCTGGCCCGCCGGTTCCATACCATTGGCATCGAAGACCTGAATGTGCGTGGGATGATGAAGAACCGGCATCTGGCGCGCTCGGTGGCCGACATGGGCTTCTTCGAATTCCGCCGGCAATTGGAGTACAAGGCGGCGATGCGGGGTGGCATGGTGGTGGTGGCGGACCGTTGGTTCGCCAGCAGCAAGATGTGTTCATGCTGCGGATACAAGATGGATGCGCTGCCGCTGTCGGTCCGGGCGTGGACGTGCCCGAGTTGCGGCACCCCTCATGACCGCGACGTGAACGCCGCGATCAACTTGCGTAGTTTCGCCGTGAGTTCCACGGTGTCAGCCTATGGAGAGGACGGCTCTGGTCCCGGTGGTAACTCTGGGACGAAACCAGCCTCAACGAAGTAGGAAGTCAGCTTTGGATCTGTTTAGGCAGATTTGAGTAGGTTTGACAGAACGGCATTCGTCTTTTTATCCGCTTGATATCCATACCCGGGAGTTTTCCATGTTTCTGATCTGGCAAGGTTTAGGTTTTCTCGTTGTCCTCGTGCCCCTTGCCGTCCTGCTTGTTATGAGCCTGCTGGGCTCGCTGGCGAATCTCTCCAACATCGCGACCATCGTTCTATCGCTGATCCTGTCTGCCGCGGCTGTTTTCTATCTCGGCAAGCGCCTCAATTCCCGTCCGGGCCGCACGCTGGTCGATCCCAACACGCAGGAAACCGTGGAGCTTCGCAAGCGCCATACGCTGTTCTGGATCCCCATGCAGTATTGGGCGTTCCCTATCCTCCTGATCGCGATCATTGCCTCATTGGCACTGTTTACCGCCGGGGCATAGCGCGGGCGAGCGGTTGTCCGGAGCAGGCCAGCGGGAGGGGCGTAGAATATCGGTCCTGCATCCCGCAGGCTCCGGCGCGCTTCGGGCCAAGCCTGGCAAAAGGCAGCCCTACTAAGTGAAGAGACCTCAAGTTGAACAATCCGGCCAGCGCTGCGCGCAATCGCGAGCTCACCTCGATGCCTGACGCCGAGACCCTGGCGCGGCGCGCACGTCGGGGCATCGTCCTGCTGACCTTCGCGTTCGCGCTGAGCCAGTTCTATCGCAGCTGCCTGGCGGTAATGGCGCCGGAACTCCAGCATGACTTCGGCTTGTCGGCGGCGGGCTTCGGCACCTTGTCTTCCTCATTTTTCCTGGCATTCGCGGTCGCGCAGATTCCCGTGGGAATTGCGTTCGACCGGTATGGCGTCGGCAAGCCGACGTCCTTGCTGCTGGCCATAGGCGCGGTGTCCGCCGTCGTGTTTTCGCTGGCGCCGAACGGTGCCGTCGCCATGCTCGCGCAGGCCGGGCTTGGGCTGGCCTGCGCGCCGGTCTTCATGGGGCTGCTGCATTTTGCTTCCGAGCAGCTCTCCGAGAAAAACTACACCCGGGTCGTCAGCCAGTCCAATGCCACCGGCATGATCGGCGCGCTGTGCGCCACGGCGCCGCTCGGATGGGCCATGCATCTGCTCGGCTGGCGGGTGGCGATGTCCGTCGCGGCGCTGTGCATGGTGGTGGCCTGCTACGGCGTCTGGCGCTTCGTGCGGGATGATGGCCACGCCGAGGCGCGCCATGTGCCGCTGGGCTCCATGCTCTCGCAGAGCGCGAAACTGCTGGCCATCGTCCCCTTGTGGACCCTGATCCCGATGTGCGTGGCCATGGCCGCGGGCACGGCGTTCCGCAACGCATGGAGCGGCCCGTATCTGGCCAGCGTGTATGGCTTGAATTCCGGCGCGCGGGGCATCGCGCTGACGCTGCTGAGCGTGAGCGGATTCCTCACGGCGTTCTTCCTGCCCGTGCTGGTCCGGCGCAGCTCGCTCAAGACCACCATCGCGGGATGGTCCTGCTTTGCGATGACGGGCGCCATCCTGCTGAGCATCTGGCCCACGCACGGCATCGTCTCCGGCGTGGGGCTGATGGCCTTGCTGTCGACCATCGGCATGCTGCATCCGCTGGTCATGGCGCAGGGCCGCGGCCTGGTGCCGCCGTCTTCGCGCGGGCGCGGGCTTGGCGTGCTCAACACCTTTGTGTTCCTGGGCTCGGCGCTGACGTCGTGGGGATTCGGCATGATCGCCAGCATGGGCGACACCCGGCACTGGCCGGTGGCGCAGACCTATTCGACGATCTTCCTCACTGCTGCCGTGGTAGTGGCGCTTGCCGTGGCGCCGTATTTCTTCAGCCCATCCAGTCCGTCCGTGATCAAACGCTGAGCCCACGCCGAGTCAACGCTGAGCCCCACGGCCTCGGTTCATCACTGGTTGATCATTCGACCTTGGCGATCATCTCCAGCATGCTGTGCGCGATGTCCTGGCCAAGCAGCCGCGAGACCATCCAGCCCGCCAGGTCCTGCGTCGCCAGGCATCCACCCGCCGTGGCGATCTGGCCGTGCACCACGAGCGGACGATGCTCGGTCCTCACGCCCATGGCCTCGAGCTCCTCGAACACGCCCGGGTAGGTGGTCGCGCTCAGGCCATCGAGCAGCCCCAGGCGGGCGAGAAACAGCACACCCGAGTCGATCGCGCCAATCACCTGCCTGGCCGGATCCAGCTTGAGCTGTCCCATGAAGCCCTGATCCTTCAGCTTGGCCCGCGAGCCGGGTCCGCTGACGATGAACACCGCATCGGCCAGGGCAAGCTCGCTCAAGCCGCCGTGCGGCGTGAAGGTGATGCCGGTGTTGGAGGTCACCTGCGGCGTGTCCGCGCAGATCCGCACCGACCAAGGCTTGGTGTAACCGACATAGGCGGGGTCCTGGACGCGGTTGAACAGGTCCCAGGGCAGGAACAGATCGACGTCGGTGAAGCCATCGTAGGCCAGCATGGCAATCTTCATCGGGATCTCCTATTGGATGAAAGAAGGGAATGTCCGCTTCGGAGACAGGATTCTCGCCGAGGGCACGACATATCTGTATAGTCAACCTATCAGATTTCATGGCTATACAGATAGAGACGTGACGGACAGCTCCCCGACCTACCAGGCGATCGCTAACCGGCTGCGCGCGGCCATCCGCCGCGGCGACCTGGCCCCCGGCGCCAGGATGCCGTCGGTGCGCCGGCTGGCCGAAAACGAGCAGGTCAGCGCGCCAACGGCGGAACACGCGCTGCGGGTGCTGGAGGCGAGCGGCCTTGTGGTGGCCCGGCCAAGGTCAGGCTTCTACGTTGCCGCGGACAAGCCCGCGGAGCCGCTGCCGCCGCAGCCCGGGGCCACGGCCCGGCCGGTGACGCTGACCGCCAATGTGCATGCGCTCTTCGCCCAGGTGCGGTCTCCCGACCTGGTTGCGCTGGGGGCCGCGTCGCCGTGCGCGGCATGGCTGCCGGACAAGGCGCTGGCGCGCAGCATGCTGGGCGCGACCCGCAGGCTCGGGGCGTCTGGCCTGGCGTACAGCGTACCGCCGGGGCGCCTCGACCTGCGCCGCCAGATCGCGCGCCGCGCGGCACGCTGGGGCCTGCACATCTCACCCGATCAACTGGTGCTCACGCAAGGGCAGAGCCAGGCCATGCGGCTGGCCCTGCAGGTGACCTGCAAAGAGGGCGACGTGGTCGCGGTCGAGTCGCCTTGCTACTTCGGGACGTTGATGCTGCTGCGCAGCCTCGGGCTGCGCGCTATCGAGGTGCCCACCCATCCGCGTACCGGGATGGACCTGGCGGCGCTGGCGCAGATCCTGCATCGGCATCGGGTCAGCGCCGTGGTGTCGGTGCCCACGGCCAACAACCCGCTGGGCTTCACGATGTCCATCGCCGCCAAGCGCACGCTGGTGAAGCTGCTTGACGATGCCGGGGTGCCGCTGATCGAGGATGACGTGTACGGCGATCTCTCCGCCGGCAAGCCGAGGGCCCCGGCCTGCAAGGCGTTCGACGAGTCCGGTAATGTCCTGTATTGCACGTCGGTGTCGAAGACGGTGGCGCCGGGATGGCGCGTCGGCTGGATCGCGCCGGGACACCGTTTCGATGCGGTGCTGGAGGCGCGTGTCGAGGCGAGCCTGGCCGGATCGCCGTTGTTCGAGGCGGCGCTGGCCGACATGTTCTCGAGCGGCGACTATGACCGGCATCTGCGGCGATACGGCCAGCGGATCAAGGACTCGGTGCGCACGTTCTCATCGCGCATCGCGGCCACCTGGCCAGCGGGGACGAAACTGCGCGCACCTGACGATGGCTTCTTGCTGTGGGTGGAGCTGCCTGCCTGCGTCAACGCGCTATCGCTGTGCGAGGCGGCGGCGAGCGAGGGCATCAGCATCGGCCCGGGCGCCATGTTCTGCCCGGACGGCAGCCGGTACGCGCATCATGTCCGGATCAATTGCGCCCAGCCGCCCACGCCAAAGCTGCTCGCCGCGCTCGACCGCATCGGCGCGCTCGCGGCAGCGCAAGGGTGAATGTCGGGCTGGCTTCAGCCTGGTCAATGCGCTCGCTGTGCAATCCGGGGTAGCGCCCCAGCCAGTTGCGCCCGCCATAGGTAAATGCGTCGGCGCGGTCCGTGCGTCAGTGTTCGTCGACGGCCACGAAGCCGCGCCGGTATGCCGCCGCGAGCTCGCGCGCCGTCTGTTCCCTCTGCGCGCGCTCAAATGCCAGCGCCAGGCCAATGCCGTCGGCAAGCTCCTGTACCGCTACCGTCCGCGGCGCGCCGGGCGCCTCCCAGGTGGCGGCGTACGCGGCCTGCTTGCCGGTGGCTGGTGCCTGCCCCGGATGGACGAAGTTCAGGCGGGGCAGGGCGTATGCCATCGCCACGATGCGGCCGTGGAGGCTGCTGCCGGCAAAGCCGCGGCTATGCGCGATCACGGCGCAGATGTCCCAGATGTCGAGGGAACGAAAGATGTGCGGCGCAGGGGTTCGCATGCATTGCGCCAGGCGCCGGTAGCAGGACAGGTCGTCATGCCAGGGCGCGGCGCCGGCGCGAAACAGCACCACGCCATAGCCCGTCGCCCGCGCGGCGCGGTCGAGCTGGCTGGCGACCTGGCGCAGCGTCTCGTCGTCGCCGAAGTCGGCGCTGAACTGCACGGCAAGGTAGCCATGCGGGAACGCCTGGATGCTCCGTGCCGGTTCACCCAGGCGGGCTCGATGGCGGATGCGCCTGCCGAACAGTGCTGCCACCATCACCGCTGGGTCGGGCACCAGGCTGGCGGCGATGCCGTCGGCCTGCAAGATGCGCCTGGTCTGCGCATCCCGCACGCTGACATGGGCGGCCGCCCTTAGCTTGCCCAGCACCTCGGCCCGCATGGCCGGGTCGCGCCGGTCCAGGTCGACGCCGCCGACGGCGTTGTAAATCACTTGCCGCGCCTGGGGGAACAGCGCCTGCTGCAGCAGGTACGGGGCCCGGGCCTCGACGCCCAGCACGCCGCGAGCCCATGCCTGCCGTTCCTGTGGGCGGTCCTCGAACCGTGCGATCACCGCCGCGGCCTGGTCCGGCGGCTGCAGCATCACGGCCGCCTCCCAGGCGTCGCAGCAGAGAATCTCGCCGCCCACGTGGATGATGTTTGCCGGGCACAGGCCCGGGCACGCCGCGAGCTGCGTCAGCGCACCGACCTGGTGGCCGCCGAACGGCAGCAGGTTGCGTCGGGCCAGGCCGGCATAGCGCAGCCGCCGGCCTGGCAGCAGATACGTGAGCACGTGCGGCAACAGCAGGTCGCCGAAGTTATGGCGATCGAAGGCGCCAAACAGGATATCGGGGCCGCTGGTTCTCTGGGTGGGAGTCACTGGACGAGTGAGCCGGAAATCTCATCCAAGCATAGGCGCCCGGCGCCGGCAATGCGATCAGGCCTCCAGCGGCATCGCGCTGGTGCACTTGATCTCGTCCAGGCAGACGCTGGACTTTACGCCGCTCACGCCCGGGATGCGCATCAGGGTGTCGAGCAGGAAATCCGACAGCGACTTGAGATCGCGCGCCACCACCTTCAGCACATAGTCGATATCGCCGGTCACGGAGAAGCACTCCTGGATCTGCGCCAGTTCGGCGACCAGCCCCTTGAAGTTCGACAGGTCCCGGATATGGCCGCGCTCCATCGTGACGTGGATAAAGGCCACCACGCCGAAACCCAGGCTGGCTGAGTCCAGCCGGGCCTCGTAGCGCTTGATCACGCCGAGCTCTTCCAGCCGCCGGTGGCGGCGCAGCGTCTGGGCTGGCGACAGGCGGATGGCCTCGGCCAGTTCCAGGTTGGACGCGCGCCCATTTTCCTGCAAAGCCCCCAGCAGGCGCCGGTCGATGCGGTCTAGCTCATCATTGTGCACTTTCGTTTCCTGCATTCCATGAATCATGAAATTTTATCTCATGATCTAGGGTTTGCCTGCGTGGATTACGAAATCCTATTTTGCGGCCCGGAATATACACTCAACTCCAGATTAGCAGTGCGGACGGGTAAAAGAGAGCCCGCGCCGCACGTGCCTGGCACTGCGCATCGATGCGTCGGCGCGCCGGAGCCGCAATATTATTTCTCTCGTCCCCCAACTTTTCGTTGAGCACACCATGGCCGATCTGTTTGAAAACCCGATGCAGTTGATGGGCTTCGAATTCGTGGAATTCGCCTCGCCAACTCCCAACCTACTGGAACCAATCTTCGAGCAGATGGGCTTCACGCTGGTGGCGCGCCACCGCTCCAAGGATGTGGTGCTGTACCGCCAGGGCGAGATCAATTTCATCGTCAACCGCGAGCCGCACAGCCCGGCAGCCTACTTTGCCGCCGAGCACGGCCCCAGCGCCTGCGGCATGGCGTTCCGCGTGAAGGATTCGCACAAGGCGTATGCCCGCGCGCTGGAGCTCGGCGCGCAGCCGGTGGAATTCGCCACCGGCCCGATGGAGCTGCGCCTGCCGGCCATCAAGGGCATCGGCGGCGCGCCGCTGTACCTGATCGACCGCTTTGAAGAAGGCAAGTCCATCTACGACATCGACTTCGAATTCATCGAAGGCGTGGACCGCCATCCGGTGGGCCATGGCCTGCGCCTGATCGACCACCTGACGCACAACGTCTACCGTGGCCGCATGGCTTACTGGGCTAATTTCTACGAAAAGCTCTTCAACTTCCGCGAAATCCGCTACTTCGATATACAGGGTGAATACACCGGCCTGACCTCGAAGGCCATGACCGCGCCGGACGGCAAGATCCGCATTCCGCTGAACGAAGAATCATCCAAGGGCAGCGGCCAGATCGAGGAATTCCTGATGGCCTTCAACGGCGAAGGCATCCAGCACATCGCCTTCCTGACGGACAACCTGATCGAGGTCATCGACAGCCTGCAGATGGCCGGCGTGCCCCTGATGACGGCGCCCAACGACTACTACTACGACGGCCTGGAGAAGCGCTTGCCCGGCCACGGCCAGCCGGTGGAGCAGCTCAAGGCGCGCGGCATCCTGGTCGACGGCACCACGGAAGGCGGCAAGCCGCGCCTGCTGCTGCAGATCTTCTCCAAGGCGTCGCTCGGCCCCGTGTTCTTCGAATTCATCCAGCGCAAGGGCGACGAAGGCTTCGGCGAAGGCAACTTCAAGGCGCTGTTCGAATCGCTGGAACGCGACCAGATCGAGCGCGGCACGCTCAAGGTCTAGGCCCAAAAGGCAAGCCGGGGCACGCCCGGCACTGACCGCATCAACACCGCCGGCGCAGCAGCATGACTGCGCGCCGGTGGTGCCTGGCCGAAGCCGAAGCGCCCGCGACAAGCGAGAGGCGCAGGCCGACATTCCAAAAGAGTGGGTAGAGAGACAAAAGATGGTTCCCAACGCTTCCGACAATACAGACGCGACGCTCAAGCGTGGCTTGAAAAACCGGCACATCCAGCTGATTGCGCTAGGTGGCGCCATTGGCACCGGGCTGTTCCTGGGCATTGCCCAGACCATCAAGATGGCGGGGCCTTCGGTCCTGCTCGGCTACGCGGTGGCCGGCATCATCGCTTTCTTCATCATGCGCCAGCTTGGCGAGATGGTGGTCGACGAACCCGTGGCTGGCTCCTTCAGCCACTTCGCCAACAAATACTGCGGCAGCTTCGCGGGCTTCATGTCGGGCTGGAACTACTGGGTGCTCTATATCCTGGTCAGCATGGCGGAGCTCTCGGCGGTGGGCATCTATGTCCAGTACTGGTGGCCGCACATCCCCACCTGGGTTTCCGCGCTGGCGTTCTTCCTCCTGATCAACGCCATCAACCTGACCAGCGTCAAGTCCTTCGGCGAAATGGAGTTCTGGTTCTCCATCGTCAAGGTGCTGGCCATCGTCGGCATGATCCTGTTCGGCGGCTACCTGCTGGCGTCCGGCACGGCCGGCCCGCAGGCCAGCGTGTCCAACCTGTGGCAGCACGGCGGCTTTTTCCCGAACGGGATCTCCGGCCTGGTCATGGCCATGGCGGTGATCATGTTCTCGTTCGGCGGGCTGGAACTGGTGGGCATTACCGCGGCGGAAGCAGATGAGCCGGAAAAAACCATTCCCAAGGCCACCAACCAGGTGATCTATCGCATCCTGATCTTCTACGTTGGCGCACTGGGCGTGTTGCTATCGCTTTACCCGTGGGAGAAGGTCGTCACCGGCGGCAGCCCGTTCGTGCTGATCTTCCACGCGATGAACAGCGAGCTCGTCGCCACGGTACTGAATGCCGTGGTGCTGACCGCCGCGCTGTCCGTCTACAACAGCGGCGTGTACTGCAACAGCCGCATGCTGTACGGCCTGGCCAAGCAGGGCAATGCGCCCAAGGGGCTGCTGAAGGTCAACAAGCGCGGGATCCCGCTGGCCGCGCTCGGCGTTTCCGCGCTGGCCACCGCGGCTTGCGTGGCGATCAACTACTTCATGCCGGGCGAAGCCTTCGAGTTGCTGATGGGGCTGGTGGTCTCGGCCCTGATCATCAACTGGGCGATGATCAGCATCATTCACCTCAAGTTCCGCCGCGACAAGCGTCTTGCGGGCCAGGAAACGCGTTTCAAGAGCCTGGGCTATCCGCTGACAAACTATGTGTGCCTGGCCTTCCTGGGGGGTATCCTGTACGTGATGTACCTCACGCCCGGCCTGCGCATCTCGGTGTACCTGATTCCGGCATGGCTGGCCGTACTGGGCCTGAGCTACCGCCTCAGGCAAAAGCAGAAGAGCGCCGCACCAGCCCTGCCCGAGCGCGTATCGGCATAATGATGACCCTGGCGGCCACTGGCCGCCGGCTCCGACCCATCCCAGCAATCCAGCCAGAGTATCCAATGTTCGAACACATCGATGCCTATCCGGGCGACCCGATCCTCTCCCTCAACGAGAGCTTTCAACTCGATCCCAGGACCGATAAGGTCAACCTGAGCATCGGCATCTACTTCGACGACGAAGGCCGGCTGCCGGTGATGCAGGCCGTGGCGCAAGCCGAAGCCGAGCTGATGGCCGACATGGGCCCGCGCCCCTACCTGCCGATGGCCGGGTTTGCACCGTACCGCGACGCCGTGCAGGCGCTGGTCTTCGGCGAGCAGTGCCAGGCCCGCGCCGGCGATCGCATCGCCACCGTGCAGACGCTTGGCGGCTCGGGCGCGCTGCGGGTGGGCGCCGACTTCCTCAAGCGGTATTTCCCGGATGCCCAGGTGTGGATCAGCGACCCAAGCTGGGAAAACCACCGGGTGATTTTCGAGCGCACGGGCTTTACCGTGAATACCTATCCGTATTACGACGACGCCACCGGCGGCCTGAAGTTCGGCGCCATGCTGGACGCGCTGCGGACCATCCCCAAGCGCAGCATCGTGCTGCTGCACGCCTGCTGCCACAACCCCACCGGCGTGGACCTGGACCAGGACCAGTGGCGCGAGCTGATCACCCTGCTCAAGGCGCAGGAGCTGCTGCCCTTTGTCGACATGGCCTACCAGGGCTTTGGCGCTGGCCTGGACGACGATGCCTTCGCGGTGCGCGAGCTCGTTGCCCAGGGTGTGCCGTGCCTGGTGGCGAATTCGTTCTCCAAGAACTTCTCACTGTACGGCGAGCGTTGCGGTGGGCTGAGCGTGGTTTGCGACAGCGCGGAAGAGACCGGCCGCGTGCTGGGCCAGCTTACCGGCGCGGTGCGCGCCAACTACAGCAACCCGCCCACGCACGGCGCCCGGGTGGTGGCCCGAGTGCTGACCACGCCGGCCCTGCGTACGATCTGGGAACGCGAGCTGGCAGGCAAATGCGAGCGTATCGCCAAGATGCGCGTGGCCATCCACAACGGCCTGGCCGCCCACGTGAGCGGTGAGGCGCTGTCGCGCTACCTCACCCAGCGCGGCATGTTCACCTATACCGGCCTGACGGCGGATCAGGTGGACCGGCTGCGCAACGAGCACGGCGTGTACCTGCTGCGCTCGGGGCGGATGTGCGTGGCGGGGCTCAATGAGCGCAACGTGGCGCAGGTGGCCGGCGCCATTGCCAGCGTGCTGGCGCGCGCGGCGTAAGGGCTCAGGCCCGCGCCACCGTGCGCTCCTGCAACGCCAGGATCCGCATCATCGCGGGTCGGTCCGCGGCCGTGCGCGTGTACAGCACGGCCAGGTCCTGCTTGAGCGCCGTGCGCGAGCCGCCGTCGAGGTAGACCATGTGGCCGGAGGGATAGAAGCGTGCGCTCAGGTTGTTGCGCACGGCCTGGCTGACCAGCGGCATGCGCTGCAGGTCGATCACGGTCTGGTAGAACGGCGTGACGAAATCGAAGTAGCCGTTGGCGGACAGTACCTTCAGGTCCGGGTTGAGCGCCATCACGGCGGCCAGGTCGCCGCCCGTATATAGCACCACATTGCCGCGCGCATCCAGCCCGCGCTGCGCGCCGGTCGGGTCGATATGGCCGAAATCCCAATGTTTGAAGGCCTGGTCGTTCAGGTCGGTGAAGGCGGAGCTGGAGGTAAACAACAGGTCCTCGTTGAGATACTTGTTCCACATCGCCGTGTATTCGCCGCCGATGGCGGTCATGGTCGGGTCGTTGCCGCCGGAGTTGGGATCGATCTTACCCGCGATGCCGGTGTCGATGGCGGTGACCCGGCCATCGTAAGCGCCCAGCGCCACGCCGCGCGATTTCAGCAGGGTGCGCAGGAACAGCGAGTTGCCCTGGCTGTCGTAGGCGGCAACGTCCAGGCCCCAGGCGCTCAGCGTGGCGGCTTCGATGCCGGTGTACTCGGACAGCCTGCGCAGGGTGGCCGGGCTGGCCCTGGGGAATTGCGCGAGGGCGCTCGCGTAGTCGGTGCGCGCGAACTGCGCGACCTGGCTGGCAAAGGCCGACAGGTCGGATGGCGCCGGCCTGACGCCCAGCCGCTTGTGGTACCAGGCATCGGCCGCCGCGGTGGGCAATGCGCCGACCGGATTGCCGGAGTGGGTGTAGTCCAGGATGGACGACTGCAGCGTGATGCCGTTCAGATCCACGCCATCCTCGTGCAGCAGGTAGGCCAGCACGCAGCTGCGCGCGGTGCCGTAGGACTCGCCGAACAGATACTTCGGCGACCCCCAGCGCTGGTTACTGGTGAGGTAGCGCTTGATGAACTGTGCGATCGAGCGGGCATCCTGGTCCACGCCCCAGAAGTCCGCGTTCTTGTATGGCGCCAGCGCCGACGAGTAGCCGGTGCCGACCGGGTTGATAAAGACCAGGTCGCTCTTGTCGAGCAGGGTTTCCGGGTTGTCCTCGATCTGGTACTGGCCGGGCGGCGTGAACCTGGGCATCAGGGTCTTGATCCGCTTCGGCGCAAAGGAGCC
Organism: Cupriavidus sp. 8B; assembly: GCF_054589115.1. Taxonomy (NCBI): domain Bacteria; kingdom Pseudomonadati; phylum Pseudomonadota; class Betaproteobacteria; order Burkholderiales; family Burkholderiaceae; genus Cupriavidus; species Cupriavidus sp. 8B. Next base: position 18,418 of record NZ_BAAILO010000020.1, read on the forward strand.
CAGCAGCACGAAGACGGACGATGAGCCCGGGCCGCCGTTATAGAAGAAGGTCACCGGACGCTCGCCCGCGCGCGCGGACTTGCCCGCGTCCACGGAGAAGGCCACGTAGAACATCCTGGCGTTCGGCTTCGAGCTGCCCGCATCGACCGTCACCAGGTGGCCCGCCGTTGCTGTATAGGCCAGGCGCTGCCCGCCCACTACGATGGTGTGATGCGTGATGGCGCCGTTTTCGGTGGCATCGATCACGTTATCGTCGGGGCCATTGCCGTAGGCGACCGGGTCGAAGAAGGGCTGGTTGCGGTTGCCGCCACGGGCAGCGGGGCGCGGCTTGCCCGTCGTCTTGCCCATCGTCTTCCCTGCCGTGGTGTTTGCCGTGGTTTTCAACGTCGCGCGCGAACCGGTGGTCATGTCTTGCCTCCCAGCGCCTGCAGCAGCCTGGCACCGTCCGGCGTGCCCCAGCCAGTGCAGGCATCCCAGCCCGCGGCAGCGGCGAAGTGTCCGCGGAGCAGGCCTTCGGTGTCGTTGTTGCCGGTCACGATATCCCGCAGCACCCCGGCGGGGCCGAACTTCTGGTACAGCAACGCATTGAAATTCCCGGTCCGCGTGCCCAGCAGGGCATTGGCGCGCGCGAGCAGCGCCGCCCACAGCGGTGCAGCCGCGCTGGTGCCGCCCACCACGCCATAGCGGCCGCCCGACATCACAAAGTAGCCCGTCTGCGGATCGGCATCGGCGGCCACGTCGGGTATGCCCCGGCCGGCGAAATGGCCGGGATTGATGGAGGGCGGCACGATGCCGTCCTGCCAGGCGGGGCGCGGCGTGATGTCGCTGATGCCGCCGCCCGTGCCATTGCCGGGGCCGCCGTTCCACACCACTTCGGTCATGTGGGTGCCGCCGCCGGCCGCGCTGGCCACATGCAGCGTGGTGCCGCCCACCGCCAGCACATAGGGGCTGGTGGCGGGGAAGTTGACGTGGGCGCGTCCGTCCTTCAACTGGGCCTCCGCGCCATCGTCGCCGGTGGCCACGCATACGCTGATGCCGAGTTGCGCAGCCGCCAGCAGGCTCTGGTTGACATGCGCGATGGCCGCGGGCGACCACAGGATGCCGTTGGAGAATGGCTGGTTCTCGTCCCAGCCCCAGCTGACCGATACCACCGTGGGACGGTGCACGGTGTCGTTGATCACCGCGTTGATGGCGTCGATCACGCCCTTTTCGTCGAAGGTGGAGAAATACACCGCGATGCTGGCGCCGCCGCCCAGCGCGCCGGCGATCTCGATATCAAGCATGACCTCGCCGGTGGCGGCCGGGTCGGCCTGCGGGTCCGCCGTGGCGCCACCCAGCGCGATCACGCTCACGTCCGGCCTGGGCACCGCGATCCGCGCGAAGTAAGCCGTCAAGTCGCTGTCTTCCACGCCACCGCCGAACTCCAGCAGCGCAATGCACTGGCCATGGGCGTCGGCATCCGGGAAACGATAGGCCTGCGCCAGTTCACCGGGGATGAACCAGGGCCGGCGCGGCTGCGCGAGGCTGGCGCGCAGGGCCGCGGCCACGCGCGGGCGCCGTGCCACCACGGCATGGTTGTTCAGGCCGAACACGGCGGTAATGTCGCCCTGCACATCGTCGGGCACGGACACCGCCTGCGTGCGCGCGTGGAAGGTGCCCAGCGCTGGCTGGGCATAGTCGAGCAGGCTGACGCCAAATGCCGCGTTGATATCGGCCACCGTGCCCGCCAGCTCCAGCGAGGCCGTGGCGCGGTCGTCGCGCGATACCACCAGGCGATGCGCGCGGGCGAAGGCTTCGATGCGCGCCACCGCGGCAGGGTCCGAGCCGTACCTGGCCTCCAGGTCGCGATGGCTCAGGTAGGTGCGTTGCGCGGGTAGCAGCGGGTCCAGCGCCGCCAGGTCGGGCAGGGCCTGCCTGCGCCGCACGCCTAGCGTCAGCGCCAGCCATCGATGGGGATTGCACGCGCGCAGCGCGCGCGAGCCCGGCGGCAGGTGGTGAAGACTATCGGGCAGCAACGCGCGATTTGGCCCCATGGCAGGCTCTCCGCTGCAACGCCGCGGCCGTGTGCCGCGCGCGACGTGGACAGGTAGAGGCCGGCCTCCCGTGGAAGACGGCTTCTATGCTCTACGCGACGCGCTTGCCGACCGGCCCGCCGCCAGCGCGGCAACGCGCCGGACGAATGGCACGCCTGCAAGGCAGGATAGTCCATCGTGGGTAATGTGCAATGAATGCGCTATGCATGCGCTACGCATGGGCAATGAATGGGCAATGAATGGGCAATGAATGGGCAATGCGCGCGGCGGTAATTCTGCTGCATATCTGAGTTGCCGCGCATGCAACCGCAGCCGCGCTAGCGGCGCGCCGACACCGGTTCAGTGGGACATTATGCGTTCGATCCCCGCAACGGCGTCGGCGCAGCCGTGCCGGCACGATCCCGTTTTTCGCCCTTGACTTTCGATTAACTCATTGGTTAAATGAAGCCATGCCATCCTCCACCGACCCGCTGACCACCATCTTTGCCGCACTGGCCGATCCCACGCGCCGCGCCATCCTGGCGCGCCTGGCCGAAGGGGAGGCGCCGGTGAGCGAGCTGGCGCGGCCGTTCGACATGTCGGCCCCGGCCATCTCCAAGCACCTGCGCGTGCTGGCGGATGCCGGGCTGATCGAGCGGGAGGTCAGCGCCCGCTGGCGCATCTGCCATTTGCGCGCGGATGCGCTGCGCGACGCGCATGACTGGCTGGGCGCCTACCGGCGCCATTGGGAGGGCAATCTCGATCGCCTTGTCGAGTTCGTCGAACGCACCCATGCGGCGGGCTCCACCGAAGGCACCGGCAACGCAAGCAAAGTCCGAGGGAAAAAATCATGACCCAAGCTGCTACCTTTCATCTGGAAATGGACCGCTTCATCCGCGCCCCGCGCGAGAAGGTGTTCGATGCATTCACCAGCCAGGCAGCGCTGTCCGAGTGGCATTGCCCGCGCGGCATGCACGTGCTGGAGGCCAGCGCGGATGCGCGGGTCGGCGGCAAGTACCGCATCGTGATGGGCGGGCGCGATGGTTCCAGGCACACCGTGGGCGGCGAGTACCAGGCGATCGACCGGGCGGATTTCCTCGCCTATACCTGGGTCTGGGAAGCCGGCCCGATGCCGCGGGAGATCAAGACACTGATTGAAGTCACGCTGACGGCCAAGGATGGCGGCACCCACCTGCACATGCGCCACAGCGGCTTTCCCGAGGCGGGCGAGCGCGATTCGCACATGGGCGGCTGGCAATCGGTGTTCAATCGCCTCAGCGATTTCCTGGACCCGGACGGCAGCGCCGGCTCCGTCACCGTGATCGGCGACCCGCGCAGCAGCTATTGCCGCACGGTGCGCATGGCCCTGGAGGAGAAGGGCGTGGCCTACAAGCTGCAGCCCGTGCCGCCGCATTCGCCGGAGGTGCTTGCGCATAGCCCGTTCGGCCGCATTCCGGTGCTCACCGATGGCCCGATTTCCTTCTATGAGACCCGTGCGATCCTGGCCTATATCGAGGAAGCCTTCGAGGGTCCGAGCCTGCTCCCGCGGCAACCCGGCCCCAGTGGCCATGCGCGCTGCGAGCAGTGGATCAGCCTGATCATTTGCCATGCCTACGACGCCATGGTGCGCCGCTACGTACTGCAGTACATTTTCCCCAAGGGCGAAAACGGCCAGCCTGACCGCGCCGTGATCGATGCCGCGCTGCCGGAGATAGCCACGCAGCTAGGCGCGTTCGACGAAGCCTACGGCAATCGCGATTACCTGGTCGGTACGGCGATGTCGATGGCGGACCTGTTCCTCGCGCCAATCGTGACCTACGTCGGCATGTTTCCCGAAGGCGCCGCCTTGCTGGAGAAGTACCCCAACGTGCGGCGTGCGCAGGCAGTGATGCGCGAGCGGCCAAGCTTTGCCGCGACGCAGCCGCAGCCTGCCTGAGGACGCTGAGGACGCTTAGGACGCTTAGGACGTATTGCGCGTCGCGCATCCTCACCAGCGCATTGGCGCGTGAAGCCTGTCAATGCCGCTTGTCCGGGTACAACGCCTCCAGGCGGGCCCGGACAGCGGCAATGTGATCGCCCACGTTCGACACGGCTTCCTGGAGTTCGGATTGGGTGCAGTTAAGCTGCGCGCACCAATACTGTATTTCGAGCGCATCCATCGTATTGACCCGGCCCGGGTCCAATGGCTTGAAGCGATTCGGATCGTTGCTCATGCGGTTCTCCCAGCGATTGCCGGCCGCGTCACTTGGCGTCGCAGGCGGGCGCGTTGCCTTCGATTGGATGCCTTGCATTGTAGTCATTGATCGGCCGCGCATGGCTACCTTTTACCGCGTGCCGCCGCTCACGCAAGCCTGTGTGCACCAAGGCGGTTTCGCTCGACGCTGCTATGCGCCTGGCAGCACGACCGCCAGGGCTTCCACCTCGATCTTCAGGCCAAAATGCAGCGGGCCGGTCGGCACGATCGTCCGGGCCGGGCGTGCATTGCCGGCCCATGCCGCGTAGATGGCGTTGAATGCCGGCCAGTTCTCGATGGCGTCCATATAGACCCGTACCTGCGCCAGCCCGTCGATGCCGCTGCCGGCGGCAATCAGCGCCGCTTCCACATTGGCCAGCACCTGGCGCGCCTGATCTTCAAAGGGCGCGCCGACAAGCTTCTCGCCAGCGGGCGTGATGGGGAGTTGCCCGGATACGAACACGAAGCCATTGGCCACAGTCGCATGGCTGTAGTGCCCGCCCGGCACGGATAGCCCGGCGGGGGAGACCGTCCGTACCGCGATAGCGGGGTTGGTTTGATCACCATCCATGGAACCGATTCCAGGTAGCGAGCTCGCCGTCTTGCGCGAGCGCGTGATATTCGGGGAACTGCGCACCAGTCGCGCAGGCATGATTGGGCAGGATGCGCAGCACCGTGCCGATGGGCAAGCGCGCCACGATGTCCGGCTCGGGCGCGCCTTCCCGCGACAGGATGCCATGTTCCTGGTTGGCGCCGCTGAGCACGTAGCCCGGGAGCACGGTGCCGTCGATGCCGCAGACCTGGCCATAGCCGAAATCGCGCTTCTGCTTTTGCGTGCCGCGGTCGCGGCTCATGGCCATCCAGCCCGCATCGACGATGGCCCAGCCCTTGTCCGCCTGATGCCCGATCACGGTGGTCAGCACGCTCAGCGCCACGTCTTGCGTTGCGCACACGCCCACGTTGCACATCACGAGGTCGAAGAACACGTAGACGCCCGCACGTACCTCGGTAACGCCTTCCAGGCTCGTTGCGGATAGCGCGGTCGGGGTCGATCCCACGCTGACCACCGCGCATGGCAGCCCGGCCGCGCGCAGCCGTTCGGCCGCCATGACGCAGCCGGCCCGCTCCTGCTCCGCCATCGCCGCCAGGGCTTCGGGCGTATCGAGGTCGTAGCTGGAGCCGGCGTGCGTCATCACGCCGCCCAGGCGGGCGCCGCCCTCGTGCAGCACGCGGGCCACGTCGATCAGCGCGGCTTCATCCGGGCGGATGCCGGAGCGGTGGCCATCCGTGTCGATCTCGATCCAGACTTCGAACGCCTCGCCATGCGTGGCGCCAAAGGCGACGATGGCCTCGGCCGACGCCACGCTATCGGTGACGATCTTCAGGTCGCAGCCCTGGCGGCGCAGCGCCAGGGCCTGGGGCAGCTTGGTCGAGACCATGCCCACGCCGTAGAGAATGTCCGTGACGCCATCGGCAAAGAAATGCGCGGCTTCCTTCAGGGTGGAAACGGTGATGCCGCGCGCGCCGGCATCGATCTGCGCCTGCACGACGGCCGAGCATTTGGTGGTCTTGGCATGCGGGCGGAACCGCACGCCAAGCGCGTCCATGCGCGCCTGCATGCGCTGGATGTTGTGCTGCATGCGGGGGAGGTCGATCACCGCTGCCGGTGTTTCCAGGCTAGCGAGCGTGTGGGTAGGCATGTTCATAGCGTTCTTGAAAATGTTCAGTCAGTCCAGGAATTGGCCTTTGGCCTTCAGCGCGGGCACGTCGTCGCGCAGGCCGCGCGACGGAATGCCGGACATGGCAGACGCTCCTTGACGGGATGGGGTTGCCGCATGAAAGGACCGCAGCCAGTACAGCGCCGGCTCCAGGGTGGCGAACTCCGCCTCGGGCGCCGGTGCGCCCGCGGGCAGCGCCAGGCCGACCCGGTTGTGCCAGTAGGTGCGCAGCCCGACGGCCGAGGTGCCGAACATGTCGTAGCCTGAGCCGGCGACAAACGTGGCATCCGCCGCCTGCACGCCGAGTTGCTTCAGCGCGAGCTGGTAGGGGCGAGGATCCGGCTTGTAGAAGCCGGCTGCCTCCGAGGTGACCACCACATCCCAGTCGATCTCGAGCAAGTCCGCGGCGCGCCGCCCCAGCCGTTCGGAGCAGTTCGTGACCACCGCCAGGCGGCAATGCGGGCGCAGGGTTTGCAGCAGCTCGCGGGCACCATCCCACGCGGGGAGGTTGTCCCAGCCGGCCTCGAGCGCTGCCGGCGCGCTGGCGGGCAGGCCGACATGCTCGGCCGCCTCGCGCACCAGTTGCTCGTAGGGGACGTAGGCGCCGCAGCCGTAGGTGCGTTTCAGGTACTCCGCGCGCCAGGCCCGGCCTTGTGCCTCCGAGCCGGCGGCGGCGTTCCATACGGTCCAGGAATCCAGCAGCGCGGTGAGCAGGTCGAACAGGACGGCGCGGGGCCAGGCAGGGGCGGGCGATTGGTCGAGGGTTTCCATGCGTTCCTTTTGTGGTGGGCGGGTGGGCGGGGGACGGCCGCGCAGCAAGTCATTGCAAGCCCTCAGTGTAGGAATGAATATGCGGTCCGTGGTTAAATGCCGGAACATCAATCGTTAAGCTGAAGTGAATGATTCAGATCGAAGGCCGGCGGCTGGCAGAGGTGCTGGCCCAGGTGCTGGCTGGGAGTTCGACAGCGCGCCGGTGACCCTGCTGGTGCCCACGCGGCGGGGCCGCACGGCGCGGGTACAGGCGTTGATGCAGTTTTTCGAAGCGGCGCCGGGCAGCAGAAAATTCCAGATCGGGATCCTCTGGCCAGCGCCCGCTCGCCACCTCAGGGCGCTGCCTGCGGCGTGACAATGCTGAAGGACCCGTCAAAGCTGTCCAGCATGCCGAACAGCGCCGCCACCGCCTGTGGGTTGCCGTCAATGCGGATGCTGCCATCGCGGATCGCGTCCGGCAGCGTCAGTTGCTTCAGGCTGATGCGGTCGAGCGTGGCCTTGTCCAGCGTGATGGTTGCCGTGGCCTGCGCAGATTGCGAGTCGGCCAGGTAGGTCAGGGCGCTGTTGCGCAGCGTCATGGCGTAGCGCTCTTGCAGGTCGGTGAAGTTCCAGTTCAGCGTCATGGTCTTGCCCGCAGCCTTGTCGGCGTTCAGGCGCACCGCCAGGTAATCGAAGAAGTGCGGCACGGTCAGCGCGCGCACCAGGTCGGGCGACGTGGTGCCGCCGGGCGCGCTGCGCTTGACGCCGTTGCGCAGCTCCTGCGCGCCGCTCAGGTAAGCGTTGCGCCAGGTGGCGTTCTCGGTCTGGTAGCCAAGCTGCTCCAGCGCGTCGGCCTGCAGCGCGCGGGCCGCGGCGTTGCCGGGGTCGGCGAAGACGAGCTCGTTGCCGATCTGCGCCACCCAGCGGTATTCGCCGCGCGCGTAGGCTTCGCGGGCCTTGGCCAGCACGGCGTCCGGCCCGCCCATCCATTCGATCGTCTTCTTGGCGCCTTGCACCGGCGGCAACGGATTCAGGTGGGCGGGGTTGCCATCGTAGAACCCGAAGTAGCGCTGGTACACGGCGCGCACGTTATGGCTGATCGAGCCATAGTAGTCGCGCGCATACCATTTGCTGGCCAGCGGCTGGGGCAGCTTGCGCAGCGTGTCGGCGATGTCCATGGGCGTGAGGCCATGGTTCATCAGGCGCAGCGTCTGGTCGTTGAGGTAGGCGTACATGTCGCGCTGGTCCGACAGGAACTCGTTGATGCGCGCCTGGCCCCAGGTGGGCCAGTGGTGCTGGGCGATCAGGATGTCGCTGCGCTCGCCGTAGCGCGCCAGCGCCTGGCCGATATAGAACGACCAGGCCTTCGCATCGCGCACCTGCGCGCCGCGGATGGTCAGGATGTTGTGCTGGGTGCGCGCGGCGTTCTCCGCGATGCACAGGGTGCGCAGCTGCGGGAAGTAGAGGTTCATCTCGGCCGGCGCCTCAGTTCCGGGCGTGAGCTGGAACTCGATGTCGATGCCGTCGACGCGGCGGGTGTCGATGGTCTTGCTGATGAGATCGGTGGGCGCCAGCAGCGTGACCGTGCCGCGCGAGGTGGCCTTGCCCAGCCCGGCGTCGACCTGGCCCGTCGCGCTGCGGGGCAGGTTGGCGCCATACATGTACTGCGCGCGCCGGCTCATGGCGTTGCCCGCCAGCACGTTCTCGCTGATGGCTTCCTCCATGAATCCCGCCGGCGCGATCACGGCCACCTTGCCGGCCCTCACGTCGGCCTCGCTGACGATGCCCTTGGCGCCGCCGAAGTGATCCACGTGGCTGTGCGTGTAGATCACGGCCACCACCGGCTTGCGCGGCCGGTGCGCGTAATACAGCTCCAGCGCGGCATGCGCGGTCTCGGCCACGATCAGCGGATCCATCACGATGATGCCGGTGTCCCCCTCGATGATGTTCATGTTCGACAGGTCTGCCCCGCGCACCTGGTAGAGGCGATCGGTGACCTTGAACAGGCCCGCTTCATTGTTGAGTTGCGCGAGCCGCCACAGGCTCGGGTTGACGGTCGCCGGCGCGGCTTCGGCGCGCTCGAAGGCGTAGGCGTTGAAGTCCCACGCCACGCGGCCGTCCGCGCCGCGGATGGTGCCCTCGGGGAAGCGCGCCACCAGCCCGCGCCGCGCATCCTCGAAATCCTGCCGGTCACTGAAGGGCAGCGCCTGGAGCCATGCCGCATTGGCCTGCGCGGTGGCGGGCGAGGCAGGCGCGCTGGCGGTCTGGGCCTGGGCCGTGGCGGCCTGGAAAGCGACGAGCGCCAGGATGGCGGGAAGGGTACGGCGACGGGACATGGGCGAGGCTCGGTGACACGAAGAGGACGTCTATTGAAGTTCACTGCCACCTATAATTCAATTGCAAGTTTTTTATCCCAGCGATGCATGGAGCGCATATCTTGAACCTGAAGCGGCTGGAACACCTGATCGCGGTGGCGGAAGAAGGCTCGCTGGCGGGGGCCGCCCGCCGCGTGCACCTGAGCCAGCCCGCGCTGACCCGCAGCATCCAGGCGCTGGAAGCCGAGGCCGGCATGCCGCTGTTCGATCGCGGCCCGCGCGGCGTGGCGTTGACTGCGGCCGGGCGCATGGTGGCGGAGCGGGCCCGGCGGATCCTGTTCGAGACGCGCTGCCTGGCGCGCGATCTCACGCTGGTGCAGCAGCATGAGATCGGCAGCGTGCAGATGGGGATGGGGCCGTTTCCCGCCGCCATCCTGCTGCCCGAGGTGCTGTGCGCCATGAACCGCGACTGGCCGAAGCTGCGCATCACGGCCGAGGTCAACAGCGCGCCCGCGCTGCTCGCCGCCTTGCACGCGGAGACGCTGGATTTCGTGGTGGCGGAGCGCCGCACCATTCCGCCGGTGGCCGAGTTGCAGGTAAGGCGATTGCGGCCCGAGCGCTCCGGCTGGTATGTCCGTGCGGGTCATCCGCTCAGCCGCGCGCCAGTCACGCCCGCGCAATTGCGCGAGGCTGCGCTCGTGTCGGTAACCTTGCCCCCGTATGGCCACGGGCAACTGCGCAGGCTGCTTGGCTGCCGGCCCGGCGAAAGCCTGCCCTTCCAGGTGGAGTGCAACGACTTTCGCGCGCTGACGCACCTGGCAGGTCATTCCGATGCGGTCCTGCTGGCACCCGCGCGCGCACTCAAGGCGGAGCTGGAGGCCGGCGAGCTGGTGCCACTCGATCTGGTGGGCAGCCCGGCCATGACCGTGGAGTTCGTGGTCGTGCATCTGGCCCAACGCACGCTGTCCCCGGCGGCGCAGAGGGCGGTGGCTGTGGTCGAGGCGGCTGCCTGAGCCACCCTGCCCGTTTCGCCGCACGCTGCACGCCACCCGCGTCCCCGCGCTGGTAACTTTTGTAACGCATGACCGGAACGCACCGGGCGTTTGGCGGTCTATGACTTACACTCGCGTTACAATGCTGTGGTGCACCATCTGCGCCGGGTCAGTGATTTCCCGCTATCCGCGCCGTTCTTCCCCTTGTTGCGTCGTCCCAATTCATGCGTTCCCTGCTGCTCTTGCTGACCGTTTTGTGCTTGTCTGCACTGTCCTTCGGGGCAGCAGCGAACGCGCACGCCGGTATGTCGGGGCTTGCATTTGATCCTGTTCGCGCCGAATTCCAGATTTCCGAGTCGGCGTTCTCCCGCGCCCTCGACGAGCTGGACGGCAGTGCCGAGCTGGAGCGCGTCGTGGCCCCGGGCGACGATGGCCTGGTGGGCGAAGCGATGGCGGCAGCGGTGGTGGAGGACGATCCTCCCGGCTACTGCGAGATCTGGTCCGCTGACTTGCTCGACCCCCTCGACCTGCTCGACGAGATCGAAGAATCCAGCGCGCTCTTCGCGCTGCCTACCGTGCGTGTTTCGTTGCCTCCCAACGAGATCGCGCAACTACTGCCCGCACGCCCGCATCCTTTGCCCGCGGCGTTCTTCAAGCCCCCCATTTCCCTGATCTGACAGTCCTGGCAACCCCGGCGCGCGCCTTGCGTGCCCGGGCTGCGTTCCTATTGCCTGGGCGCCTTGGCCCGATCGCGTCCGCGATCGCTGGCTGACCGTTGGCGCGCGCTGCATTGCGTGCGCCGGCGGCGGGCGCGCAGCCGTTTCGCCTGCCCCCATTTGTCATGCAGATCAAACAGATCACTATGTTTTCCATGGTGGCGTTGCTGTCGCTTGGCGCCTACCCGGCGCTCGCGGTGGAGACGTTCACCTTGCCGCAACTGCTGTCCCTCTCGCAGTCCACCAACAAAGGCGTGGAGGCGGCGCAGGCCGGCGTCGATGCCGCCAGCGCCGCTGTCACCAGCGCGCGCGCCTATCCCAACCCGCAGGTCGAAGTCATGTACGGCCGCCTGTCGCCGCGCACCGCCGGCGTGACCGGTGGCGCCGCGCCGACCATGGCCATCACCCAGAAGCTGGACTATCCGCAGCAGCGCAAGCTGCGCGCGGAGATTGCCGGGCGCAGCCTGGAGGCCACCGAAGCCGGCCGCCAGGCGTTCCGCGCGGACCTGGCGGCGCGGGTCAAGACGTCGTACTTCGACGTGCTGCGCCGCGAGATGGAGCTGGCCGCGGCCAAGGAAGACCTGGTGATGATGCGGCAGATCCAGGACCGCGCCCGCCTGCGGGTGGAGGTGGGCGAAGCGCCGCGCTATGAGCTGATCAAGGCCGCGACCGAGCTGCTGAGCGCGCAGAAGACGCTGCAGAGCGCCCAGTTGCGCGTCAACCAGGCCAAGGCGGCGCTGCGCCAGCAAGTGGGCGGCGCCATGCCGGCGGCCTATTCGCTGTCCGGCAGCCTGAGCCAGCCCCCCGCGCTGCCGGCCCTGCCGATGCTGCGCGACACCCTGACCGGGACCAACGCCGAGCTGACCCAGCGCCGCCTGGAAGCGGACCGTGCGAACCTGGCGGTGGACTACCAGCGCTCGCTGCGCCTGCCCGAGCTGGCGGTGCGCGCCAGCGCCGAGCGCCAGCCGGACAACACGGTCTCGCAAGTTGGCCTGGTCCTCACCATCCCCCTGTGGGACCGCCGCAGCGGCCCGGTGGGCGAGGCGACCGCGCAGGCGATCCAGGCCCGCACCGCGCTGGAGGCCCGCGAGTTCGAGCTGACACAGGAGCTGGAATCGGCCTACCGCCAGTACGAGATCACGCAGTCGCAAGTGAGCGCGCTGGAAGGCGGCATCGTGCGCCAGGCCGAGTCCGCGCTGGCGGTGGCTGAGTCGGCTTATCGCTTCGGCGAGCGCGGCATCCTGGATTACCTCGATGCCCAACGCGTGCTGCGCGGCGCGCGCAGCGACCTGATTGCCGCCCAGTTTGAGCTGCAGGCGGCCACCATCCAGATCGAAAAGCTGCTGTCGAGCGTGCCCGGGCAAGCCGTGGCACCCATGGCACCCATGGCCCCGTCCGCACCTTCCGCACCCGCGGCTCCCTCGGCACCTACGGAAACCAAATAAGCATGCGTCCCCATTTTCTTCTTTCCCTGACGGCAACCGCAGCCCTGCTGTTTTCCCTGGCTGGCTGCTCCGACGAACCCGCGCCCGCCGCCGAGGCGCCCAAGCAGCCGCCCGCCGCCGAGGCGCCCAAGCAGCCGCCCGGCGTGGTCAAGCCGGAAGAGACGCTGCAGAAAACCCTGAAGGTGGCCGCGGTGGCTACCAGCCCCTTCAGCGAAGTGCTGCGCGTGTCCGGACGCATCGATTTCGACGAGCAGCGCGTGGCGCGCATCGGCGCCAGCGTGACCGGCCGCGTGACGGATCTCTACGGCATCCTGGGCCAGGAGGTCAAGGCGGGCCAGGTGCTCGCCCGCCTGCATAGCAGCGAGCTGGGCGCGGCCCAGATGGCCTTCCTCAAGGCCGAAGCCCAGACCGAGCTGCAGGTGCGCAACGCCGAGCGCGCGCGCCAGCTGTTCGCCGCCGACGTGATCGGCCGCGGCGAGCTGCAACGCCGCGAGAGCGAGCTGGCCATTTCCTCGGCCGAGATGCGCGCCTATCGCGACCAGCTGCGCGTGCTTGGCATGTCGGCCGCGGCGGTGGCGCAACTCGCCAAGAGCGGCAGCATCGATTCCTACTCGCCGGTGTTCTCCAGCATCAGCGGCACCGTGGTGGAGCGCAACGTAGCGCAAGGCCAGGTGGTGCAGCCGGCCGACGCGCTCTACACCGTGGCCGACCTGTCGCGCGTGTGGGTGGTGGCGGAAGTGCCCGAGCAACAGGCCGCGCTGGTGGCCGAGGGCCAGAGCGTGGACATCGAGGTGCCATCCCTTGGCAACGGCGCGGGCCAGAAGCAGATCACCGGCAAGCTCATCTACGTGGGCCGCACCGTGAATCCGCAAACGCGCACCGTGCTGGTCCGCACCGAGCTGGAGAACCGCGAAGGACGCCTGAAGCCGGCCATGCTGGCCAGCATGCTGATTGCCAGCGCGCCGTCCGAGCAACTGGTGATCCCGGAATCCGCCATCGTGCGCGACGGCAACGACGAGCTGGTCTACCTGGAGCAGGCCGGCGGCCTGTACCGCCAGGTCAAGGTCAAGCTGGGCGCCGAGAGCGACGGCATGCGCGTGGTGCAAAGCGGGGTGAAGGCGGGCGACCGCATCGTGGTGGATGGTGCCTTCCACCTCGACAACGAGCGCAAGCGCCTGGAACAGGGTTAATCGATCATGCTGAAATCCCTTGTGGAAGCCGCCATCAAACAGCGGCTGGTCGTTTGCGTGCTGGCGGTGGTGCTGTTCTTCTTCGGCCTGCGCGCGGCAACGAAACTGTCGGTGGATGCCTTCCCCGACGTCACCAACGTGCAGGTGCAGATTGCCACCGAAGCGACCGGCCGCTCGCCGGAGGAAGTGGAGCGCTTTGTCACCGTGCCGGTGGAAATGGCCATGACCGGGTTGCCCGGCCTGGAAGAGATGCGCTCGCTCAACAAGGCGGGCCTGTCGCTGATCACGCTGGTGTTTACCGATGCGACGGACGTCTACTTCGCCCGGCAACTGGTGATGGAGCGCCTGATCGAGGTGTCGGGCCGCATGCCGGAGGGCGTGACGCCGGTGCTCGGCCCGGTCTCCACCGGCCTGGGCGAGGTCTACCAGTACACGCTGGACCGCGCCGACGACGGCAACCGCGCGCTCACGACCGAAGAGCTCTCCGAGCGCCGCATTGCGCAGGACTGGGTGGTGCGCCCGCTGTTGCGCTCGATCCCCGGCGTGGCGGAAATCAACTCGCAGGGCGGCTTCGTCCGGCAGTACCAGGTGCTGGTCAACCCGGACCGCATGCGGCACTACCAGGTCACGCTGCAGCAGGTCTACCAGTCGCTCGCGCGCAATAACGCCAACTCCGGCGGCGGGGTGCTGCCGCACTACGCCGAGCAGTACCTGATCCGCGGCGTGGGCCTGGCCCGCGGCGTGGAGGATATCGGCAGCATCGTGCTCAAGGAGGTCTCGGGCACGCCGGTCTATGTGCGGGATGTGGCCAACGTGACCATCGGCCACGAGGTACGGCAGGGCGCGCTGGTCAAGAACGGCGAGACCGAGTCGGTCGGCGGCATCGTGATGATGATGCGCGGCGGCAATGCCAAGGAAGTGGTCAGCCGCGTCAAAGCCCGCGTGGCCGAGATCAACGAGCGCGGCATGCTGCCGGGCAAGCTGCAGATCGTGCCGTACTACGACCGCAGCGAACTGGTGGACTCCGCGCTGTGGACGGTCACCAAGGTGCTGCTCGAAGGCGTGGTGCTGGTGGTGATCGTGCTGTTCCTGTTCCTGGGGGATGTGCGCTCGTCCGTCATCGTGCTGGCCACGCTGGTGCTGACGCCGTTGATGACCTTCATGGTGATGAACCAGGTGGGCTTGTCGGCCAACCTGATGTCGCTGGGGGGGCTGGCCATCGCCATCGGCTTGATGGTCGACGGCTCGGTGGTGGTGGTGGAGAACGCGTTCGAGCGGCTCGGCCACCGCGACAAGAGCGGCATGAGCAAGACCGAGATCCTGGTCAAGGCGGTGCAGGAAGTCGCCACGCCCGTGATCGTCGGCGTGGGCATCATCATCCTGGTGTTCCTGCCGCTGATGACGCTGACCGGCATGGAAGGCAAGATGTTCGCGCCGCTGGCGTTCACCATCTCGATCGCGCTGGCGATCTCGCTGTTCCTGTCGCTGACGCTCTCGCCGGTGTTGTCGTCCTACCTGCTCAAGGGCGGCGCGGAGCACGATACCTGGCTGATCGCCTTCATGAAGCACCACTACCTGCGCATGCTCCACTGGGCGCTGGACAATAGCCGCAAGACCGTGATCGGCGCAGTGGTGGCGTTCATGGCCACCGTCGCCATCGTGCCGCTGCTGGGCACCTCCTTTATCCCCGAGATGAAGGAAGGCTCGATCGTGCCGGCGCTGGACCGCGTGCCTAACATCTCGCTGGAGGAATCGGTCAAGCTGGAGATGGAAGCCAACAAGCTGGTGTTGTCGGTGCCTGGCGTGAAATCGGTGGCGTCCGGCGTGGGCCGCGGCGAAAGCCCGGCCGACCCGCAGGGCCAGAACGAATCGACGCCGATTGCCAGCCTGAAGGACCGTGACGAGTGGCCCGACGGCTGGACCCAGGACGATATCGCCAACGCCATCCGCGAGAAGCTCAAGACCATCCCCGGCGTGCAGATCGTGATGGCGCAGCCGATTTCCGACCGCGTCGACGAAATGGTCAGCGGCGTGCGCTCGGACGTGGCGGTGAAGGTGTTCGGCGACGACCTCGACAAGCTGCGCGAGCTGGCCGGCGAGATCGCGCGGGTTGCCGGCGGCATCCAGGGCTCGCAGGACATCCGCATCGAGCGGATCTCCGGGCAGCAATACCTGTCGATCGAGATCGACCGCCAGGCCATTGCGCGCTACGGGCTCAATGCCTCCGACATCCACGACATCATCGAGATCGCCATCGGCGGCAAGCGTGCCACGGACATTTTCGAAGGCGAGCGCCGCTTTGCCGCGGCAGTGCGCCTGCCCGAGGAGTTCCGCGACAACGTGCAGGCCATCCGCCAGCTGCTGGTGGCCACGCCCAACGGCGCGCAGGTGCCGCTGCAAAGCGTGGCCAAGATCGAGGTCACCGACGGCCCCGCGCAGATCAGCCGCGAAATGGCCAAGCGCCGCGTGGTGGTGATGATCAACGTGAAGGACCGCGACCTTGGCGGCTTCGTCGCCGAGTTGCAGCAGGCGGCCGACAGCAAGGTCAAGCTGCCGGAAGGCTACTACCTGGAGTGGGGCGGCCAGTTCCAGAACATGGAGCGTGCCATGGGCCACCTGAAGATCATCGTGCCGGTCACCATCGCCGCGATCTTCTTCCTGTTGTTCCTGCTGTTCAAGTCCGTGCGCTTCGCCACGCTGATCATCACCGTGCTGCCGTTTGCCTCCATCGGTGGCATCATCGGCCTGTTCGTCACCGGCGAGTACTTGTCGGTGCCGGCATCGGTGGGCTTTATCGCGCTATGGGGCATGGCCGTGCTCAACGGGGTGGTGCTGGTGTCGTACATCCGCACGCTGCGCGATTCCGGCTTGTCGCTGGACCAGGCGGTGATCCAGGGCGCGACCCAGCGTTTCCGCCCGGTGATGATGACGGCCACCATCGCCATGCTGGGGCTGGTGCCCTTCCTGTTCTCCACCGGCCCGGGCTCCGAAGTCCAGCGCCCGCTGGCCGTGGTGGTGATCGGCGGGCTGATCACCTCGACCCTGCTGACGCTGGTGATGGTGCCTACGCTGTACCGCTGGTTCGATAACCGCAAGCCGGATCCGATGAAGGACGTGCCGGTGTGATCTTGGGTTGGCAGTAAAAGGTAGTTGATTGCAGGGAAAGCCCCACGTAGCGATGCGTGGGGCTTTTCACCACCCGGATCGACCCCACCCTGAGGGCGTTGGCTTCGCAAGCACGGAGTGGCAACGCCTCGTCCGCCGCCGAACTCAGTCAGCGGACTCAGGGTTTCCGAGACGCTACCGCTGCCGCCTTGAACGATTACCGTGATAGGCAAGCGGCTTGCGAGCGCACCGAGACGCGTGGACCATACGAAAACAGAGGTCCATACATGATGCGCATCAGGGAGTGCGCTGAGCGCTCCGCACCCTGAGAATATGCCCGGCATCGTCCTTATGTCACTTTTCCGGCATGACCGACGAATGGTGACTTGTGATCAGCCATTGCGCGCCGTCCCAGCGATAGGTATAGGTGTAGCGAGCCTGAGCGACGGCTCCGGTTCGTGCGAAGGTGAATGTGTAGAGCCCGGCATCAACCGCTGAATTGCACCCGAGCTCAATGATGCGGAAGTCAATCTTTCCGGACGGCCGATCTTCTAGAAAGTGATGGAAGTAGTCCACTTTCTCTGCGACCGTCACGCGAGGCTTGTTGGATAGCGTGGGAAGGAGAATTGAGCGCTCCGCGTAGTTGGCGGACACCTTGTGCGGATCGCCTGTTTGCAGCGACTGATTCCACCGGTCAAACAACGCCGCAATGTCCTGTTCTGACGTGCCCTTGCAGCTTTCCGTACGCAATGCCTGCGCATTGCCCGGCACGCTTTGGTTCGTGACGCATCCGGCGAGAACGAGCGCCAGGACCGCAACCCCAGAACTAGATACCCTCATGGCGGAACTCCCTCGGGTGACGACCGGTAGTCGTTGCGGGTAAGACCTTGGTAATTCTGGTGCAGATCGCCCGGGCGAGACATCATCCATAAGTATGAGAACGCCACTGAAGCGCCTGCCCCGTCTCTGCGGAATACCCGATTCCGTGGATTTTCGCCCAGAACCGAGCGTGCGCTGATGCACGGTCGTGCCCTGTTGCGAGTGCCGATCTTCTGCTATTCAACCCGATCTCCATCACAAACGACGATCTAAGTCGCCTAGACCAGGCAACGTGGAGCCTGGAAATCTATTACGCCCTTGATAATGTCGCGCATGGTTGAAATCAGCACGCGGGCGTCGTCGCGACGCCATTGCACGGCATAGTGCAGCGGCTCCAGCGCATCGCTGCCCGGCAGGATCTTCAACACGCCGCGCGCCGCAAGCGCCTGTGCCCATTGCTCGGGCATGAACGCAAAGCCAAGCCCTTCAGCGACCATGCCGACGACCGCGCCCCAGCTGTTGCACATGAGCCGCCGGTTCACCATCAGCCCCCGGCACGCCAGCCATTGATCGAGGACCCGCGTACCGCCCGCGCCCACCGGCAAGGTCAGCAGCACATGCTCGCGCATCAACGCCCGGGGATCCTCCGTACTGGCCTCTTCAAGAAACGACTGACTGGCCACCCACGCGAAATCTACCTGACTGATCCGCTCGGCCGCAAGGCTGCTGCGCGTGGAGGGCCCAGCTAGCACCGCCAGGTCCAGTTCGCCATCGTGCAGACGCTGCTCGAGCACCTGGCCGATATTGAGATAAGGCTCCAGCAACAGGCCAGGATGGCGGGCCGATACTTCGCGCACCAGCTTCGGCAACCATGTCAGGCCGCTCAGCTCGCCCAGCCCGACGCGGCAACGTCCCATCAGCCCGTAGCGCTGCCCAGCCGATTGCTCCAACTCTGCGGCAGCGCGCAGCAGTTCACGAATCTGAGGCAGCATCTGCTCTCCCTGCGCGGTCAGCTCTGCGCGCCTGCCGCTCCGGTTGAACAACTGCACGCCCAGCGATGCTTCGAGCTCGGCCACCCGCTTGGACAGTGACGACACCGACAGGTGCACCCGCTCTGCAGCCACGGAGAAGTTGACGCAGGTGGCGGCCCAGTAAAACGCTTCCAGTTGCTTGAGGGTCATGAGGTGGCGGCCGGCAGCGGCTGTGAATGTTTCCAAAAAGCGAAATTATATCTTCGTTATTTTTCGCTTTTCTCGTTGTGTCGCGATTGCTAGATTTGGGGCGAGATCACAGCGTTCTGTTCCCCTACATGTCAGTTGCCCCCGCCAATGGCGCCCCACAGGCCACAGCCCCCAGCCCGGAAGCCACCCTTGGCGCTTCCGCTGCGCCGCAACAAGCTGCTTCGGCGGTATGCGATGTCGCGTGGCTGAGAAGGCGGGTGCTGGCGCTGAACGACTTCGAAGCGCTCGCGCATCGCCGCTTGCCCAGACCGCTGTACGCCTACGTAAGCGGGGCGGTCGAAGACAGTGTTTCCCTGGCGCAGAACCGGCGCGCGTTCGAAGAGATGGCGCTGCGGCCGCGCGTGCTGGCCGGTGTGGCCGCGCGCGACCTGGGCATCGAACTGTTTGGGCGGCACTATGCTGCACCGTTCGGCATTGCGCCGATGGGAATCTGCGCGTTGTTCGCCTATCGCGGCGACATTGTGCTGGCGCAGGCCGCCCGCCACGCCGGGGTGCCGGCCATCATGAGCGGCTCTTCACTGATCCGGCTGGAAGAGGTCATGGAAGCAGAGCCGGGCACATGGTTCCAGGCCTATTTGCCAGGCGACACGGCCCAGATCGACGGGCTGTTGTCGCGCGTCCAGTCGGCTCGTGTAGAGACGCTGGTGGTCACCGTCGATACGCCGGTGGCCGGCAATCGCGAGAACAACCTGCGCGCGGGCTTCTCCACGCCGTTTCGGCCAAGCCTTGCACTGGCCTGGCAAGGCATCACGCACCCGCGCTGGCTGCTTGGCACCTTCACGCGCACACTGGTGCGACATGGGGTGCCGCACTTCGAGAATGCCTACGCCCATCGCGGCGCACCAATTTTGTCGCCCAATGTCGAGCGGGACTTTTCCGATCGGGCGCATTTCACGTGGGCTCACCTAAAAACGATCCGGCGTCGCTGGAAGGGCCCGCTCGTCATAAAGGGCATCCTGACTGCCGAAGACGCGCTGCTGGCACGCCAGCACGGCGTGGACGGCATCATCGTTTCGAACCATGGCGGCCGGCAGCTCGATGGCGCCATCGCGCCAATCCGTGCCCTGCCGGAAATCGTCGACGCCGTGCCAAACCTGCCCGTGATGCTCGACAGCGGCGTGCGCCGTGGGACCGACGTGATCAAGGCGCTCGCGCTCGGTGCGCGCTGCGTGTTCGTCGGGCGGCCGTTCGCCTATGCGGCGACGGTGGCGTCCGGCGCAGGCGTGTCGCACGGCATCGCACTGATGCAGGCCGAGATCTCGCGCGACATGGCCATGCTCGGACTGATCCGCGTGGCCGACATCGGCCCGGCCTGCATCCAGCGCCCATGGGCGTGAGCACCATCCCGCCCCCAATTCCAACACGCCAACGCACTGGCCAACACAGGAGACATCCCGATGACCACGCCTCACGGCTTCCGAATCCACGCCCGGCCCGCGCCCACTGTCAGCAACGCGCTCCTCGAGCGTTTCAAGAGCTTTCCGGTGGCTAATGTTAGCGACGCCATGAGCCGGACCATCGGCACCACGCAGTTGCGCCCTTTTCACCGCCGTGAAGGCCCGCTGGTGGGCCGCGCGCTGACCGTCCGCACGCGGCCCGGCGACAACCTGATGGTGCACAAGGCCATCGACATCTCGGAGCCTGGCGATGTGATCGTGGTGGACGCCGGCGGGGCCGGACCCAATGCCATCATCGGCGAGATCATGCTGGCGCTGGCGATGGCGCGCGGCGCGGCGGGCTTTGTCATCGACGGCCTGATCCGCGACAGCGACACGATCGGCAAGGAACCGCTTCCAGTCTATGCGCGCGGCGTGTCGCATCGAGGCCCTTACAAGGACGGCCCTGGCGAGTTGCACATCACGGTCTGCATCGACGGGATGGTTGTGCGCCCGGGCGACCTGGTCATCGGCGATGGGGACGGCCTGCTGGTGGTGCCCGCCGAGGAAGCCGAATCGATCGCCGCGCGCGTGGAAGAGGTGCAACGTACCGAGGCGGCCGTGCTCGAATCGATCTCACAAGGCCGCGCCGACCGTAGCTGGGTGGAGCGTTCGCTACGCGACAAGGGAGTGCTGTGAACGCGCCCACACTCCCCACGCGCGCAAACCATTTGGTGGTGCGGTTCGACTATTGGCTGGATCCGTCTTTTGATCGCATCGTCAGCGACGCGCCCGGCGTGACGCTGCACACCTGCGCGCGCGAAGGCGCCGATGACGCAGCCTGGGCGCAACTGGCCAGGGCGCTGGTCTACCAGATCACGGCGGCCAAGGACGAGATTCCGCGCCGCTGGTTTGTCAACGCGGACCTGCTGTCGCGCTGCCCGGCTTTGGTGGCGGTGTCGTCCAGCGGCTCAGGCTGCGACACCATCGACATCGACGCCTGCACCGCCGCTGGCGTGGCGGTGATGAACCAGGCCGGCGGCAACGCCGACTCGGTGGCCGAGATGGCGCTGGGCCTCATGCTGGCCGTGCTGCGCCGCATTCCCGAGTCCGACAGGCGCATGCGCACGAACACCACGGCGAGCCGCGAGGACCTGATGGGCCAGGAGCTCCGCGGTCGCACGCTCGGACTCGTGGGTGTGGGGCACGCCGGACGCCGGACGGCGGCCTTGGGCCGGGCTTTCGGCATGCGTGTCATCGGCTGTGATCCAGCATTCGATAGGGAAGAAATGGCCGCACGCGGCGCGCAACGGGTGTCGTTCGACGAACTGCTGCGCACCGCCGACGTGGTATCGCTGCACTGCCCGCGCGATGCCACCACGCTGGGCATGATGGACGCCGCCGCGTTTGCCGCGATGCGGCCCGGCTCCATCTTCATCAGCACGGCCCGCGGGGGCATCCACGACGAGCACGTGCTGTACGCGGCGCTGGCAAGCGGCCATCTTGCTGGGGCAGGGCTCGACGTGTGGGACCAGGAGCCGCCGCCGCACGACCATCCGCTGCTTGCACTGGAGAACGTGGTCGCTACGTTCCACACGGCAGGCGTCACGCATGAGGCCCGCCGCAGGAACGCCACGCTGGCCGCCACGCAAATCGTCGAGCTGCTGGCGACTGGCGCCCGGCCCGAGCGCCTGGTGAACCCCGAGGTGTGGCCGCGCGCGCGCCAGCGTGTCGAGGCCGCACTGCAGGCAGCGATGGGCTAGGCGCGACCGACGCAACGTTTGAACCAACAATACGTCGCCCCCATCGAGGGCTGGCGAGGAGACACAACATGCATCGCACTCCCGACCTTCGGCGTCGGCGCTTTCCCCCGCGCCTGGCTGCCGCATTCGCTCTCGCCTTTGGCACGATTGGCGCCACAACTCCCGGTGCAGCCCATGCCGAGGCGCCCTATCCGAGCCGCCCGATCGAAATGATCGTGGCCTACGCGCCTGGCGGCGGCACCGACCTGGTCGCACGACTGCTGGCCCGGCACCTGGAAAAGCAGCTCGGCGCCACCATCGTGGTCCAGAACAAGCCAGGCGCCGGCGGTGCCATCGGCTTTGCAGAACTGGCGCGCGCCACGCCCGACGGCTACACGATCGGCTTCATCAACACGCCGAACCTCCTGACGATTCCGCTCGAACGCAAGACCACGTTCACATGGAGGAGCTATGACCTGATCGGCAACCTCGTGGACGATCCGGGCGGCTTCACCGTGAACAACAGCAATGCTATTGATTCGTTGGCGTCGCTGGTGACGTACGCTAAGGCAAATCCGGGCCATGTGACCGTGGGCACCACCGGGGTGGGTTCGGACGACCACCTTGCGATGCTGCTGTTCGAGAGGGCGTCGGGCGTGAAGCTGACCCATGTGGGCTACAAGGGCGCCGGAGAAGTCCGCGCGGCCCTGGCCAGCCAGCAGATCACTATCGGCGCCATCAACGTGGGCGAGGCGTTGGCGTTCCAGAAGGGCGGCACGCCGATCAGGTTCCTGGGACAGATGAGCATGACACGTGCCGTGCTTGCGCCAAACGTCCCCACGTTCCGTGAGCAGGGCTTCGGCATCGAATTGGCCTCGCTGCGCGGCTTGGCCGCACCGAAAGGCTTGCCGGAGCCGGTGCGCAAGAAGCTCGTCGACGCCATGGCACGCGTGGCCGCCGATTCGCAGTTCCGCCAGCAGGCCGACGCCATGTATGCCCCGCTGCGCTATCTGGCGCCCGCCGCGTATGCCGCCGAACTCGAACGCGGCGATGCAGGCTTCCGCCAGCTCTGGAAGGAGATGCCATGGCAGGAAAAGTAAGCTGGCTGGCGGCGCTGGCAATTGGCGCCGCCCTGGTCTCATCCGCTTTGGCATCCGCGCAGGCGCCGCTGCCGCCGGGGCCGGTCACGATGATCGTCGGCTGGCCCGCAGGCGGCCCGTCCGACGCTGTGGCGCGACTGGCGGCGGCGCACATGTCGAAGGCGCTGGGACAGACGATCTTGATCGACAACCGCGCCGGTGCGGGCGGCAATATCGGCACCGACGTAGCTGCCCGCGCGCGCCCCGACGGCAGCACCATCATGCTGGCCACCGTGGCTTCGCATGGCCTGAACTCCGCACTTTACAGCCGCTTGAACCACGATCCGATCAAGGACTTCGCGCCGATCGGGCTGATCACCACGTCGCCTAGCGTGCTGCTGGTGCCGCGCGACTCACCGCTGCGCTCGGTACGCGACCTGGTCGACAAGGCACGCGCCCAGCCCGGCCAGTTGAACTACGGCTCCGGCGGCGTCGGATCGAGCCAGCACCTGGCGGGCGCAGTTTTCAAGAAACTCGCCGGCGTGGACATCGCGCACATCCCCTTCAAGGGCACGGCGCCCGCCATGACGGACCTGATGGCCGGCCGCGTCGACTTCATCATCACCACGGGCGCGCTGCCCTTCATCCGCTCCGGCAAGGTCCGTGCGCTGGCCGTGGGCGCGCATCAGCGCCTGCCCGCGCTGCCCGATGTACCTACCTTCGACGAAGCCGGACTGAAGGGCTTCTACACCGATTCCTGGTACGGCCTGGTCGCGCCGGCCGGCACGCCCCGCCCCGCGCTGGAGCGGCTCAATGAAGCGTTGACGCAGGCGCTACGCGACCCTGCCCTGCAACGGCAGTTCGCCGAACAGGGTTCGTTGCCGGTTAAGCCGATGGGCGTGGACGAGTTCTGGACTTTTGTGAAGAAACAGATGCCGACAGCAGCGGAACAGGTCCGGATTTCGGGGGCGAAGGCGGAGTAGGGCAGCGATGCGGAACCTTGCCCCTTCCGCGCCACGCCAACCATGCGTCCGCGATCGACGGATAATGACACATCAGGATGCTCGCCCCGGGGCAGCCGCAAGGGGCCGCTCCCGGCCGAATCCGTCGTTCAGATGAACCGTGCAGCCTTCCCCGGAAATCGGGGAAGACCTTTTTTTCTGCTGCGCCGGTTAGCCGTCTCGCTTCCCTAGTTGATGCGCACGTTGGCGTCCTTCACTACCTTCCCCCATTTCGCCAGGTCTGTTTTCATCAGCATGGCAAGCTGCTCAGGCGTGCTCGACTCCAGGATGGCGCCCTGGCTGGCCAGCCGCTGCGCCAGGTCGGGTGCCGATACAGCCTTTACCACCTGGGCGTTGAGCAATTGCACGATCTCCTTCGGCGTGCCGGCCGGCGCCAGCAATGCGAACCAGTTCTTGACCTCGAAGCCGGGCAGGCCGGCTTCGGCAAGTGTCGGGATCTCGGGGCTCATCGGCAAGCGCTGGCTGCCCACGACGCCCAGTGCCTTGAGCTTTCCGTTCTTCACCAGTGGCATGGACGAAGGCACGCTGTCGAAGAAGATGGAGACGTTTCCTGCCAGCAGGTCCGGCATCACGTTATTGCTGCCTTTGTAGGGGACATGGAGCACGTCGATGCCGGTGGCGCTCTTGAACAGTTCAAGCTCCAGGTGCGACAGGGTGCCATTTCCCTGCGATGCCGCGCTTAGCTGACCCGGCTTTGCCTTGGCCAACGCGACAAGTTCCTTGACAGAATTCGCGGGGACGCTCGGGTTGACCACCAGCATGTGCGGTACATGGCCGACCAGCGATACCGGCGCGAAGCTCTTGATCACGTCGAAGCCGAGCTTGCTATAGAGATTGGCCGCAATGGCCAGCGACCCGGATGCCAGCAGCAAGGTGTAGCCATCGGGGGCGGCTTTGGCAACCAGGTCGGTGCCGATGGTGCTGCCCGCACCGGGGCGGTTTTCCACCGTTACCGGCTGGCCCAGGCCTTCCGATAGCTTCTGGGCGATGGCCCGGCCCATCACATCCGTGGCGCCCGCGGGCGGAAACGGCACCACCAGCCGGATCGGCTTGCCCGGATAGGGCTGGGCCATGGCCACGCCCGGGCCGCTAGCCCATACGCACATTGCCAGTGCCAGCATAGCCAGGCGCACCATCATGTTTCGCATTGCATTCCTTCCTTTTCTTGGGTTGGCGGCTTGAGTTGACCGCCAGCCGGCGGCAGGCCGGAGGCGACTGCCATGCGATGCAATATCCACGCCAACACCATGACGGCGCCGCCGCACCACAATGGGCGGACGTGCACGATGGCGCTACACTCCCGTTCTGGATTCCCGGCCCATTCGAGCCGAACTGACCCGGTCACGGGCGAGGGCTTGCTGGAGATCTGGCTGCCGGTCAAGGAACGCCCCGGCGCGCAGCGTTAATCGACGTCGCGCACGGGATGTCCTGCATCGATGGTGCTGGGCAGGTGCCATTCAGGATCCGCTGCACGACATCGGGTACGCCCTGGCGGGCCACCGGATGCTGCTGGATTCGGCTGCCTACCCGGGCATCGGTGCGGGATGCGCGGCGTGGCTCAGGCCACCATCGTGCGGCGCTCGTCTTCGGTCAACTCGGGTCCGTCCAGCGTGACGCGTGAATGATCGTTGCGGAACTTCTCGATGATGGGCTTGAGTTCCTCCTTCACATGCGCGTTGCTGTAGCCGTTGAACAGGTGGCCGAGGAGGCCGCGGCGCAGGTCGCTGGTACCCATGAACCAGTCGGCGATGGGAAAGGTGAGGTTCATGTTGTACTTCATCATGATGCCCATGTTGTGATGCGCGGTGTGATGGCGGCGGATGGTGTTGATGAAGGGCATGTTGCGCACGAACCAGTTCTCGTGCACGTGGCAGCAGTAGTGGAAGGTCTCGTACACCAGGTACTGCGCCACCATGGTGAGGAACACTACATATGCAGCGTTGGCATTGAACACCAGCGAGGTGACGTAGGACAGCGTGCTGCCCGCAACGCCCAGCGTGGCCAGCACGCGCCAGGGGAAAAAGACGATGCGGAACTCGCGCGTGGTGTCGATGGTGGGTTCGTTGTCGGTGAAGTACTGGTGGTGCTGCCGGGTGTGGCGCTCGTAGATGGCACGCAGGGCGAACACATCGATCTTCCGGTGCATGACGTACTTGTGCATGAACCATTCGACGAAGTTGCCCGCGAGGAACACCGGCAGGGCCAGCAGCCACTCCCACCGGGCATCGGACATATGGGTGAGGCAGTACGCGATGGCGAGGATGCCGACGCCGTACATGACGGTGATGTGAAGCAGTCCGTTGTAGAGGGGGCTGATGTCGGCTTTGTATTGTTCGCGGAATTTGCGTTGGCGTTCGGTCATCATGGCGTGTCTCCTTTTCATCTGATACATAACTAATATATTAGTCGGATATATTGGTATGTCAACGCCGTAACCCTTTTTTTCTTTCCCTGAGCCGTTGGGGGCGGACGCTGGCTCCGCGGGCGACAAGTCCACGCCAACCCTCGCGCCAAAGTAAAAACGGCCCTCGCATCGCGAGGGGCCGTGCAACAACAAAACCAGTCCCGAGAATGACCGCGCTTAGTGCGAAACCTCCTCCAGCGCCCGTCCCTTGGTTTCCACGCCAAGCAGCAACACCGCCAGCGCCGCGACAACAAACGACAGCGCGCCCAGCGTAAAAATCCCGCCCTGTCCTGTGACAGGCAGCAACACACCGACCAGGTAGGGGCCCGCAAGCGAACCGATGCGCCCGATGGAAGACGCAAATCCGGACCCGGTAGCGCGCGATCGCGTCGGGTAAAGCTCCGGCGTATAGGCATAGAGCACCGACCACATGCCGAACAGGAAAAACTGCATGCACAGCCCGGCGGCGATCAAGTGCTCTACTGGCAGCCGCAGTACCGCGGCTTGCCCGTATAAGTACGCCGCTGCGGCGCTGCCCAGCAGCATCAGCGCGCAGGTGGGCTTACGGCCCCATTTCTCCAGTAGCCAGGCGGAGAAGATGAAGCCCGGGATGCCGGCCAGCGAGATGTAAACCATGTACAGCACCGACTTGGTGACCGCATAGCCCGCCTGCTGCAGCAGGGCGCCAAGCCAGGTGGTGAGGCCGTAGTAGCCAAGCAGGGCGAAGAACCAGACCGACCAGAGCATCACGGTGCGCTTTGCATATGGACCACGCCACAACTCGGCGAACAACGCCTTGCGCTTGTGACGCGGCGGGGTTGCGTAGCTGTCGGCCACTGGCGGGAGTGCGGCGCCCCAGGCGCGCTCCACGTGGGCTTCGATGCCCGCCATGGTGCTGTCGGCTTCGCGCTCGCGGCCGGTGTCTTCGAGCCAGCGCGGCGATTCCGGCACGCGCCGGCGCACCACGAACACGAAGGCGGCGGGAACCGCCAGGGCGATGAAGATGCCACGCCAGCCGATGACAGGGAGCAGGAAGTAGGTCAGTACGCCGGCGGCGATAAAGCCGATCGGCCAGAATCCTTCCAGGATGGCAACGTATTTGCCACGGCTCTTGGCCGGCACGATCTCGGACACCATCGACAATCCGATCGGGAACTCCATGCCCATGCCGAAGCCAAGCAGCACGCGAAACAGCATCAGGCTGGTGACGTTGTCCGCGAGGCCGCACAACAGGCTGCCGACGCCCCAGAAGACCATGCTGACCTGGAACACCGGCTTGCGCCCGAAGCGGTCGGCCAGCAGGCCGGCAATGGCGGCGCCAAGGAACATGCCGAGAAAGCTGGAACTGGCCAGCAAGCCCGTCTGCGTGGCCGTGAGGGCGAACTCCGCCTTGATGGAGCCCAGCACGAACGTCATCATGCCCAGGTCCATCGAGTCGAAGAACCAGGCCGTGGCAATGATGCCGAACAGCGAGCGCTGATAGTTCGTCATCGGTAGCCGTTCGAGCCGGGCGGCGATTCCCGGCCTCAACTTCTGTTCGCCCGCCGACATATCCATGTTTGTCTCCTTTGGGTATGGCGGCTTGCTGGTGTGCCGCCTTGTCTAATATATTAGTTGCATCGTAGACGTATTCAAATAGTAAACAAAGATACCGAGGGAAAACACCAAGACACGGATGCGCGCGGGTTAAGCAGCCTGGCGGCCACTTGTGGCAGGGCCGGTCAGATCGAGCTGGCCATGCCAGGCACGCTGCACAATGGCCGCATAGCGCGCCGGCACGTCTTCCACGGGGAAGGCGCTGGCCAGCCGGGTCACGGCGAGGGCGTCCGCAGTGAGCGCCGGCAGTGCGGCTTCGGCCATGCCGAAGGCTGCGAGGTCGCCTGGGATGCCGAGCCGTTCCACCAGCGCGCGGATGGCCAGCGGCAGGCGCGACACGGCCCGTACCTCGTCCTGGTCGTCGATGCCGAACAGGCGCGCCACCTCCGTCAGTTCGGCATGGCGCTCCTGCTTCAGGGCATCAAGCACGTAAGGCAGCATCACCGCGTTGGTGCTGCCGTGCGAGCGGTGCGTAATGCCGGCCACGGCATAGGCAATGCCGTGCACTGCGTTCAGGCCCGCGCTGCCGTACGACAGCGCGGCATACAGGCTGGCGTAGCACATGCCGGTGCGCGCCTCGATGTCGCCGCCGTCGCGGTAGGCGCGTTCCAGGTAGCGGGCGCACAGGCGGATGGCTTCGCGTGCGAACAACATGGTCAGCGCCGAGCGGCCGCTATAGCCCGGATCGGGATTGCCGTGGCGCGGGTAAGCCGAGGAGTCGACGGTGATGAAGGATTCCAGCGCGTGCGTGAGCGCGTCGATGCCGGCATCGGCGGTCACCCGTGGCGGGCAGGTATAGGTGAATTCGGGATCGATCAACGCGATCTGCGGGCGCAGCGCATTGTCCATGACCGCGATCTTGGTGGCGCTGTCCGGGTCCACCAGGATGGCGCCGGGCGTGGCCTCGGAGCCGGTGCCCGCCGTAGTGGGCAAAGCGATCAAGGGGACCGGCTGCGTGCCCGCAGGCATCGTCCCGGCAAAATCCCGGATTGGCCGGCCGCCGGGCAGCGTCAGGCACAAGGCCTTGGCGAGGTCGATGTTGCTGCCGCCGCCCAGGGCAATGACGTGGTCGGGCGCCTTGCCGGCCAGTTGTTCCCGCAACTCCGAGGTGGCCGCGTCGCATAGCACGGTGGTGGGATCCGCCATGCCGCCGTCATAGACCAGCGTCTCGATACCGGCCGCACGGGCGGCTGCCACATACTCGCCGACCCATGGCGTGTGCCCGGAGAAGAACGCATCGGTGACCAGCACGCCGTTGCGGTAGCCCAGGTGCGCCAGCAGGCCTGGCAATTGCGCACGCGTGCCCGCGCCAACGATCAGGCGGGCGGGGGCGCAGAAATACACGAGATCTTCGACTCTCACGGCGACTCCTGTAGGGATGGGTAAAGGCGGGGGAGGTGGGTGCGCAAGGCTTGCCCGACAGCTGCGGTGTGGTACGTGAGCACGCTGTGCCCGGCACCGGCGATGCCCGTCAGCGCGGCGTGGGGCAGGGCCTGCGCCAGCGCGACGGCGTGCGGCCAGGGCGAATCCTCATCGTCGTGGCCGTGCACCACCAGCGCTGGCGTGCGGATACGCGGCAGTAGTGCGCGCTGGTCGGTACCGCGGATGGCTTGCCAGGTCCACGCAACGGCGCTGTGGTCCGCCGCCTCGGCCAGGCCAAGGCGGCGCTCGCGTTGCGCGATTTCCGCCCGCAGGGCGGTATCGTCCGTCGCGCGAAACCACTGCACGTTTGCCAGATGCGGCGAGCCGGACAGCAGGAACAGGCCCGACGGCGCCGGCGCGGCAGGATCCTGGCGGCAGGCCTGCGCATACGCAAGCGCCACGGATACGCCCATGCTCCAGCCCGCCAGCACGAAGGGACCGGTACCTGCGTGCACGCCGATTACCTCACGCAACGCCGCCGCATAACGCGCTAGCGTATAGCCCTGCGCGTTGTCCGGGCGTGCTGCCTGGCCCCGTCCTTGCAGGTTGGGCAGGATGAAGGTGCAGTCCGCTGCCATGGACCCAGCGAGTGGCAGCCAGGCGGCGCGGGTGCCCTGGATGCCGTGCACGGCCACTACGCTGACAGGGCCACGACCCACGCGAATCACATCCATACGGTCTCCAACACAACTAATATATTAGCTGGATGATAGCAGGCGAAAGCTGATCCGCAAAGGCTGGGAGAGATTGTCCAAATGACTCATATACAATTGGTATCTCATCACTTGACTGGGTGGCCATGATCAGGAAAACGGCATCTGCCAGTAAGGTTCGGGCAGTGGAAGCGGTGGAGACGGACGATGCGGCGGATACCTCGCCCGTGCAGAAGGGCAGGCTGACGGACCTGGCTTACGAGCAGATCGAAGAGGCCATCATCACGCTGCGGCTGGCCCCCGGCACCTCGGTCTCCGAGTTGCAACTCAGCGAGATGACCGGCATCGGCCGCACGCCGATCCGCGAGGCGATCCAGCGCCTTGCCCGCGAGCATCTGGTGGTGGTGTTGCCACAGCGCGGCTTGCTGGTGCCGCAGATCGACGTCGCCAAGCAGCTCAAGCTGCTGGAGACCCGCCGCGAGGTAGAGCGCCTGATCTGCCGCAGCGCGGCGCGCCGCGCCACGCCCGAGGAGCGCGCGCAGTTCAAGCGGTTGGCGGAGGAGTTTGCCCGGGCCTCCAAGTCCGGGGACGATGTGTCCTTTATCCGTGCCGACCGCGAGTTCAATGAGCTGAGCCTGGTGGCTGCCCGCAACGAGTTCGCAGAGGGCGCGATGCGCCTGATGCACGGGCTGTCGCGCCGCTTCTGGTACTTCCACTACAAGCAGGCGGCGGACCTGCCACAGATGGCAAAACTGCATGCCGCCGTGGCCGCGGCCATTTTCAAGGCGGATGTGGAAGGTGCCGGCAAGGCGCTGGACGCGCTGCTCGACAACATCGAGGATTTCACGCGCGCCACGGTGCTGGGCGACCTGCGCTGAGCGCCTTGCCGCGCGCTGAACGCCGGCGACCGACCGGCGCGCGCCGTGTTACTGCATCGCCTTCAGATCCCCGATGCGGATCAGCATCTCGGTGAACATCTGCATGTCCAGGTCCAGGTCGGCGACTTCCTTGTACTCCTTGGCGTTGTGCGCGGTGTACTTCTTGCCGGGCATGGCGGGGCCGAAGTTGATGGCGTTCGGCATCAGCTTGGCGGTGGTGCTGCCGGCGGTGGGCACGGGTTTGGCTTCCAGCCCCGTGGTGTCGCCAAAGATACTGAGCAGCGTGGACAGCCACGCGCCCTTCGGGTCGCGCGCCATCCAGTCGCCCTGGTCGTGGCTGATGGTTACGGTTGCGTGGTTGGCGGCGGCCCAGGCGTTGATCTTGTCGGCCAACGCCTTTGACAGTGCCTGCGGCGTGTCGCCGCGCGGCATGCGGACGTTGGCGGTGACTTCCAGCTGGCCGTCCTTTTCCCGGACCAGGTTGGGCGACAGGGTGAGCGGGCCCATGAAGTCGTCCTTGTAGGCCACGCCCATTTTTTCGCCGAGGTAGCCGGTGCCGTACAGGTCGTCGAGGTACTTTGCTGCCCGGGCGTAGTGGTTGTCGGCCAGCGCGATGCCGGATTCCCGCAGGAACAGCGTCAGGCGCGGCAGGGGATTCACGCCTTCCTCGGGCCGGGAGCCGTGGGCGGAACTGCCGGTGACCTTGACCTCCAGGCTGTCGGCGCCCTGGGTGATATCGATCGCGAACCTGCCCTGCGGCGCGTATTTCTCGATAAAGGCGGCGCGTGCTGCTTCAAGCCGGGCGCGGGCCGCGTTCAGGTCGCCGCCCTTGAGTTGCGCGCTCGCGGTCTGCGGCACGGCGTTGGCGGCGGCCGCGCCGCTCATGGCGACGATGGCGGTAGCCTTGCCGTCGGCGGCCTGCACGAGGAAGAACACCTTCAGGCTGCCCGAGCCTTTCTCGGCCACCACGGCGGGGTATTTGCTGTCGAGCACGATGTTGTACTCGGGCAGCGTGGTGTGCTGCCGGTAGTACTTCATGCCGTCGCCACCGGTTTCCTCGGTGGTCTCGATCATCAGCCGGATGGTGCGCTCGAGCTTCAGGCCGCTCTCTTTCACGGTCTTCATTGCGTACAGCACGGTGGCGATCGAGCCCTTGTCGTCGATGGTGCCGCGGCCGTACAGAAAATCGCCCACGCGCGTGACCTTGAACGGATCGAGCCTGGTGCCGTCCTCCAGCACCCATTCGTCCGCCACGGCCGGGACCACGTCGGCGTGGGTGAGCAAGCCGAATTCTTCCTTGCCCCGGCCCGGCAGCGTGACCTCGAACACGCGGTTGTCCACGTTGCGGAAGGTGAGGCCGAAGTCCTTGGCCATGCCTTCCACCAGCTTGCCGAAGGCGATGATGGCGGGGTTCTCGTGCTGCGGGATCTTTTCGTCGCGCACGGTGCGCAAGGCCACCATGCGCTCGATGGCGTTGATCACCGCCTGGTGGTTGTGAATCCGGTTATAGACGCCCAGCAAGCGCCCGATATTGGTCAGGTCGTCGCCGTGCAGCGGGGCGTGTTGTCGGTACGCTGCGACACTGCCTGCCAGCGAGGGATTGGCCTTGGCTGCCGCGTTCAGGAATGCATTGAAATCGGCCGGCGGGCTGGCCTGCGCGGCGGCGACCAGTGCCTCGAGGCCGGGCTTCTTCAGCGTGTCCGCGAGTGCGGGTTGGCCCACGGCCAGCGTGAGCCAGGCAAGCGATGCGAGTAGGGTTGATCGTTTCATGGGCAGGGCTCCCAAAAAACGAAGGATGTTCGCATGAGTCGGGGCGCTGGTGCAAATCCCGCCGCGCAGCCGACAGCCCCGGCGCTCTATTTCCTGCCGACCATGTACTTCACGCCCTGCGGCCCGTAGCGCTCCGAATGCGCTTCGTTGGCGCGCAAATGGAATTCATCCCCGGCCCGGAAGGCTTGCTCTTCGCCCTCGGTGGCCAGGTAAAGCGTCCCTACGGTGGCCGGCAGGCTGAACAGTGGCTCCAGGGGCTACATGCCCTGGAGCACGAAGTCCGATTTGCGTTGTCGCGCTTCACTTGGATCGGGGTGGTGATTCCGTTGGGCAGGATACCCGCCGCTTGGAAGCGCACTGGATGCACTCCCGGCCGACAGCGCGTTCTGGCTCTGCGGCAATCTGCCCGGACCGCTTGCAGCCGCGGGACGGCTATCGAAGTCGCTTGGTGCCAGGCTGGCGCCGAGCAGCTTGCCGAACGCGTTGAGCTGCACGTCGGAGGTCAGCCCCGCGCTGCCCGCGAGTGCGGGGCACAGGATCCATGTGGTGCCGTCTCTTTCGTAGGCGTGCAGGAGCCTTACCTGGTCCGCCGGCTGCAATTGCCGCTCTTCACATGCGACCTGATCTAGTCCAAATGCCCGCACGAAGTCCTCAGCCTGGCGATAGCCGATGCAGATGACCACCTTGGGCCGCCAGTGCGCGCAGAGCGTGCGCAGGAAGCGGAATCGCCCGCCATGCCGGCACAGATCCAGGTAGCGATCCTTGGGCACGAGCTCGGACTGGCCGCGGAACACTTTGGACCAGGGTGTCAGGCCATCGAGCATGACGGGCAGGGGAAACAGGTTGAGCTTGAATTCCGCGCCGTCGGGTGCGTAGAGCTGGTCCCAGTAGTACTCCTTCCAGTCATTGTCATCCAGCCGGATGCCGAGCGCTTGCGCGCGGGCTGCGGCCATGATGCGGGCAATGCGCTGATGGTTCAGCCATTTGCCCATGGCTTCCCGATGCTTCGCGCGAAACGCCGCATCCCATGCGTGTGGCTCCGTGCTCGGCCGTAATGGCCCCGCCAGGCGCTCGTACCAGGGATGCGGGCTTCTGTCGCAGATCCAGACATTGGCCCTCGGGTTTCCGCCTTCCATCCCTACGTACGAGGCAAAGTAATTGTCCAGTTCCTGACGTGTATATACCCCTGTGTGCTGCACTATTGCCCCTTGCCTGAAGGTGGGACCCCGTTTTGTTCCACAACGTGCCGCTCGGCGCTTGCAGGCCGCGCGTGCCGCGTGGTTGATTTATGTGTCCTGCGGGTCGGCTGCGCGGTGTTGTGGCTCACCCTACCGCGTCGGCTGCGACCTCGCTTTTTGCATTTGTTTATGTGGATCTTGAAACTGAAATAACCGGTTCATGCCCGTCGGCCGGAACTGTTCATTTCTTGAAATACTTCCCCGCCAAATTGACATGAAATGTCGAAAATATCAAATAGTCAATTGGTGCGCTGCACTATAGCCGAGATAATTTTTGGCATACATTTAAATATTTTAAGCTCTGAAATAAAAACGGTGGAATGCCTGATGCTATGGCGGTTTCATTATTTGCATCCCCCCTGTAGAGGGGATTGGTTATGAGAAAACGCCGCTGAATCAGCCTGTCCTGGCCCCTCAAATCAAGAGGAAGCGGGGGGGGGAAAAAGGGGTGTAGGCCGGGGAGTTCGCCTACACCCTCAAGGGATGGCAACAACGGGGTTGATCGAGTTGCCGTTGGTAAGTGTGCTGCAGCACAGCAATTTCAGTACCCCGCTGAAGGGGAGGGTAGTTGCCAGCGGGGCAGGAGATGGTGGCGGATGCAACCACGGCTGAAGTTTTTTTGCCCCACGGTTGTCAGCTTTTCACGGCGCGTTTGTCGCTGGGCGTCAGCGGCTGCGTTCGATCACCACTTCGAGATACTCGCTGGGCAAGACCAGCGTGCCATCGCCCGAGCGGTTGCGGCTCACCATCAGCGCCATCAATTCCTCGGTGAATGCCGCTTGTTTCCCGGCATCTAGCGCGCCGAACGTCTTGTGCATCGGGCCATAGTAGGTGCGGAACACTTCGAGCCAGTGCGCCGGCGAGTGGTAGCGGAAGATGAACTCGCGGGTGGCCGTGTGGATCGCCCGGGCGGCGTCGCCGAACAGGGTCTCAAGCGCTGCCTTGGTGCCCCATGATGCGGGCGATTTGACGCCCGGCGGCGGGGGGATATACTTGCCGATGGTCTTGAACAGCTGGCCGATAAAACTCTCGGGCGTCCAGTTGGCCAGCCCGATCCTGCCGCCGGGCTTGCACACGCGCGCGAGCTCGCGCGCGGCTTGTTCCTGGTCAGGGGTGAACATCACGCCGAAGGTGGACAGCACCACATCGAACGAGGCATCGGGAAACGGCAGGGGCGGATCGTGTGGCCTTCGGCTTGCGCACGGGCGCGGCCGGCTTCGAGCAGGGCGGGCACGTAGTCGGTGGAGGTGACATCGCACCAGCGGCGCGCGGCCGCCAGCGTGGCGTTGCCGTTGCCGGCGGCGACGTCGAGCACACGCGTGCCGGCGCGCAGGTCAAGCGCTTCGCACAGGGTCTCGCCGACGATCTGCAGCGTGGTGCCTACGACGGCATAGTTGCCTGCGGACCATGCGGCCTGCTGGCGGGTCTTGACCGCGCCGAGATCGGCCGCGGGGTGTGAGTCGGAAAGGACAGCGGACATGGTGGTACTCCTGGTAGCTTGTGGAATCGGGCATTGGGCCGCAACGCGGCGACGCGGTCATTCCGCGACGCTCACGCCCGATCCGCCCATTTCCTTCGGAACATCCTTCATCTTGGGCAAGCCGTCGTGCATCCCCAGCTTCGATTCCTGATAGTGCACATGGATGCCCGGTTGATAGGGAAAGCCGGGAATGACCGCTGCGTACACATCGGTAAGCCCCATGCCCGGATGCTCGGTGAAAATGTGCCCGCCGCACGTCTTGCACCATTTGCGATAGCTGTTCGCCGTCTTGTTGTACGTGCCGATATTGCCGGCGCCCTGCGTGACATGCACCGCCTCGGGTTTCCACAGCGTGAAGGCGTTGACGGGACCCGCGGACCAGGTGCGGCAGGACTCGCAATGGCAGTAGCCCATGCCGGCGGGCTCGCCGCTGACCGTGAACTGCACCGCACCGCAAAAGCAGCTGCCCTGATAGGTTTTCTCGTTGCGCATATCGTGTCTCCTTGGCGGTTTGCACGCGCGGTGCCGGTAGCCCGGCGGCATCCGTGCGAATGACAAGCCCTGCGGACTGGTTTTGTCGCGCATGGGGTGGGTGTAGTATCACCACGTTGCTTGTCTTGACGAATGCTCCGGCGTCCAGCGTTCTTGCGCGAGACGCCGGATTTGACGGGCCTTGTTCATGGATGCCGTTTCCGATGTTCTTCGCGTGGTACGCCTGAGCGGCGCGGTGTATCTCAACGGAGAATTCACCGCGCCGTGGTGCGTGCTTGGCGAGGCGGATGCCGCGCTGTGCGACGCGTTCCTGCCGCGCTCCGAGCGCGTGGTGTCATTCCACCTGGTTACCGAAGGGAGTTGCTGGGCACGCCTGGCGGACGACCCCATGTCGGCCATTCATCTGACTGCCGGCGAACTGCTGGTGGTGCCGCAAGGCGAGTCGCACATCATGGCCAGCGTGCTCGACCTGTCGCCCGTGCTGGTGGGGCCCTTGCTGGCCACGCAACTGGAGAAGGCGCCGCGCCAGGTGATGCGGCTGTCATACGGCGGCGGCGGAGCCGGCACGCGTCTCGTATGCGGCTTCCTGGCTTGCGACGATACGTTGAGCAACCCCCTGCTATCCGCGCTGCCGCGCATCTTCAAGATCGACATGCGCAACGATCCCCGCTCGGCCTGGCTCGATGCCTCGCTGCAGTTTGCGGCGGCCGAGGCGGCGGACTGGCGGGTCGGCACCGAGATCGTCCTCGCCAGGTTGTCCGAACTGCTCTTTGTGGAGGCGGTGCGCCGCTGCATCGATGCGCTGCCAACGGACAAGAAAGGATGGCTGGCGGGCGTGCGCGACCGCTTCGTCGGGCGCGCGTTATCGATGATGCACGCGCGGCCTGCCTATGCCTGGACCGTCGACGAGCTCGCGCGCAAGGTGGGGTTGTCGCGTTCGGCGCTGGCGCAGCGCTTCACCGAGCTTATGGGGCAGCCGCCCATGCAGTACCTGGCGCATTGGCGCCTGCAGATCGCGGCGCAGGAACTGCGCGGCGGGAGCAAGTCGGTTGGCGCGGTAGCGGAGCACGTGGGCTAGTCGGAGGCTGCCTTCAACCGCGCATTCAAGCGCGAGTTCGGCATGCCGCCGGCAGGCTGGCGCCGCCACGGCGCGAAGGGCGTGGCGATAGCGCCGCTGACATAGCGGCAAGCCTCAACGGCCGCGGGGCGCTCTTATTGTGCGCTGCGCGAACGGCCAGACCTCGGTAGAATCGCTCACGGCGTCGCACGCAAGATGCGCAGCCTTGCCCCATGCCGGTGCAGTATCCTGCGCGCAATGCGCCGCAGCCGGCATGTCCGCGCGGACCCAAGGAATAAAACAAAATGAGCGACGAGAGTTTGACCCCCTCTCCCGAGAGCAAGCCAGTTCTCGACTACCCCTGCGGCGAAGCGCCGGCGCCAGGCAGCGCGGTTGAGATCGTGCCGGGCGTGCTGTGGATCCGCATGCCGATGCCGTTTGCGCTGAGCCATATCAACCTGTGGGCGGTGCGCGACGGCAAGGGCTGGGCCGGGGTCGACGCCGGCTTGCAGACCAGCGAAACCGCCGCCGCCTGGCGCGATCTTTTCGCGCAGGGTGGAGCGCTGGCGGACGGGCTGACCCGGCTCTTCGTCACGCACATGCACCCCGACCATATCGGCATGGCCGGCTGGCTGACCCGCAAATTCGCCTGCCGCCTGTGGATGACCCGGCTGGAATACCTGAACTGCCGCGTGCTCGCGGCGGACACCGGACGCGAGGCGCCGGAAGACGGCGTGCGCTTTTATCGCCGCGCGGGATGGGACGACAACGCCATCGAGGCCTACCGCGTGCGCTTTGGCGGCTTCGGCAAGTACGTCCACGCCTTGCCCGACAGCTACCGGCGCCTGCGCGACGGCGAGCACCTGACGATTGGCGAGCACCAGTGGCGGGTCGTGGTTGGCAACGGCCACTCACCCGAACACGCCTGCCTCTACAGCGAGGCGTTGAAGATCCTGATCAGCGGCGACCAGATCCTGCCGCGCATCTCTTCCAATGTGTCGGTCTTCCCGACCGAGCCCGATGCCGATCCGATGGGCGACTGGCTGGCGTCGCTCGCCAAGCTGCGCCGGGAAGTCCCGGACGACGTACTGGTGCTGCCGGCCCACAACGAGCCGTTCCGTGGCCTGCATGCGCGTATCGATTATCTCGAGCGCAGCCAGCACCAGGCGCTGGACCGGCTGCGCGGCGCGCTGGCCGAGCCCAGGCGGGCGGTGGATGTCTTCGGCGAGCTATTCTCCCGCCCCATCGGCGGCGAGCCCGGGCTGCTGGGCATGGCAACGGGCGAGAGCATTGCCCACCTGAACTATCTCGTGCACCGGGAAGAGGCCGTGATGGAGGTGGGCCCGGACGGCATCGCGCGGTATCGCAAGGCTTAGCAAGGCTTAGCAAAGCCTGAGGGCCGGAAGTGTAGGGCGGGCACGGCGGGCAGGGCGGTCAGATCCAGACGTCGTTGACCGCCGTCCGCTCGCCACCCGCTTCGCCGGTATTCACTACGCCCCGGGGCTCGATCAGCAGCAGCTTCACCTCGGTCTCGGCAAAGGGTTTGTGCTCCACGCCCTTGGGCACCACAAACATTTCGCCCGCCGATAGCCGCACGTGCCCGTCGCGAAAATCGATGCGCAGCGTGCCCTCCAGCACGATGAACGCCTCATCGGTATCGAGATGGCGGTGCCAGAGAAAATCGCCTTCGATCTTCACCAGCTTGAACTGGTAGTCGTTCATCTCGGCGATGACTTTCGGCGTCCAGCGCTCATGGATCAAGCCGAGCTTCTGTGCGAAGTTCAGGCTTTTGTATTCCTTGATGTCTTTGTGTTGGGTGCTTGCCTGATCGTGTTGCATGGCGGGTATCTCCTTGCCTTGTCATGAACGCTCACGTTAGCAAGGCCGGCGCGCAAAATCTTGTACGATCGTGCAAGCCTTCAGCGGGCGCCTTCAGCGCACCCTTTGCTGCATCTTTACCCAGCGGGCAGGCGACATGCCATAGGCCCTGCCGAAGTGACGCGTCATATGGCTGTTCCATAAAATCTGCTCAAAGTTGAGCATTGGATTTATCCGCACTTCGTTGACGCGGCTTGCGCCGCCCAACTGAAGCCCCTTGACGCTCAG
>NZ_BAAILO010000021.1:0-2559 GCF_054589115.1 Cupriavidus sp. 8B
AGCAGAGGGTTTTTTGATTAGCGGTCGCGGCCGCAGGCGCGTGAGCCGGGACCCGGCGAGGTCAGCCCGCGACCGGTCATCAAAAAACCGTTTGTGCTGAACCGCTCCGCAGGCGGGTGCGTCTATGGGCGTTGAATCGTCGCTGCGGTGGTCCGGCGCGCTCCACACGCGTAAGCCGGGCACCGGACTGCGATGGAGTGACGATGGCTATCGTGCGATGGGGGTGCAAGGGTCGACATGGCAGGATGAATTGGGCAGCTTCCGGATACCTTTGCACGCGGGAGAGATTTGGTGGCACAAGCTCGAGCGCGTTGCCAGCAGGAGTGAATGGAAACGTGGTCCGTGATCATGCCGATGCGGATCAGTGAACGGGATGAGTGCATGGTGGTGGACGCGGCAGTGCGCCGGGCAGGAAGGTTTCGATGCAGACCATGTGGCCCCTGCCACAGACCGGGCAATCGCGAAGCGACTTGCCGGTGAGTCGCAGGTAACGGTCGCGGTAGTCTTCGGTTACCACAGGTGCTTCGGCAGCGGGCATCGCCACGCCGAGCAGGCGGCGGCAGGTAGCCAGTTTCGCGGCCCGGCAACGATTGGCGAGCAGGCCGTAACTGCGGATGTGCTTGAAGCCGCTGGGCAGAATATGCAACAGGAAGCGGCGGATGAACTCGTCGGCCGCGAGGGTCATGGTCTTTGTTGCGGTGGCGTGTTTGTAGTCTTTCCATCGGAAGCTGACTTCGTCACCGTCAAAGGCGGCTAGCCGGTGGTTGGAGATCGCGACCCGGTGGGTATAGCGGCCCATGTAGTCGAGTACCTGCCTGGCCCCGCCGAAGGGAGGCTTCGCGTAGAGGACCCACTCGGCTTCTGCGACGGGTGCGAGCCAGGCGGCGAAGGCTTGGGTATCGCTGAGCGGTTCGAGCGGGCCGTAGAACTGCAGTGCGCCTGCGTCGAAGGCGTGGCGCAACTGTTCGAGGAACAGCCGCCGGAACAGGCGCGAGAGCACTCGCACGGGCAGGAAAAAGCCAGGGCGACAGGCGATCCAGCGCTCGCCGTCGGCAGCAAGGCCACCGCCCGGCACCACACAGTGGACGTGCGGATGATGCTGCAAATTCTGCCCCCAGGTGTGCAGGATGGAGATGAAGCCGATCTTGGCACCCAGGTGTTTCGGATCGGCGGCGATCGTGCGCAGCGTCTCGGCGCTGGCGCGAAACAGGATATCGTAGAGCGCCTTCTTGTTCTGGTAGGCGAGCGCTGCGATGGACTCAGGGACGGTGAAGACGACATGGAAATATTCGACCTCGGGAAGCAGTTCAGCCTGCCGGTCTTCAAGCCACTGGGCACGGGCAAGCGACTGGCACTTCGGGCAGGCGCGATGCCGGCACGAGTTGAACGCGATGCGCTGATGGCCGCAGGCATCGCACTGCTCGACATGGCCACCGAGCGCCGCGGTGCGGCACAGCTCGATTGCGCTCATCGCGCGCCGTTGCGCACGGCTGAGCCCGTCGGCGTGGGTCTGCCGGTACTGCGGGCCGCAGTGGCGGAAGATGTCCGCCACCTCGAGTGCCGCCCTCATCGCGAGGTTCAGAAGTACGTGGGCGCAGGCGGTGCGGGCGGGATCGGCTCGGGACGCGGCAGCAGATCGAAGGGACTGGCGGTGGCACACACGGTGCTGGTCGCCAGTTTTAAGTACCGTGCCGTCGTCGAAAGGCTGCGATGGCCCATCAGCAGTTGGATCCTGCGCACGTCGGTGCCGGCCTCGAGCAGGTGGGTCGCGAAGGCGTGCCGCAGCGAATGCGGTGTAACGGGTTTCCTGATGCCGCTGCGCCGACGCGCGACGTCACACGCCAGTTCCACCGCCGATCGGGTGATGGGGTGCCCGGGAATGTCACCGGGAAACAGCCACTCGCGGGGGTGAGCCTCGTGCCAGTACAGTCGCAGGATCTCGAGCAGCCGCGGGGAAAGCATCACGTAGCGGTCCTTCCTGGACTTGCCCTGGTGCACGCGGATCACCATGCGCTGGCTGTCGATATCGGTGACCTGCAGATGGACGACTTCTGACACGCGCAGGCCAGCCGCATACGCGGTCATCAGGATGGTGCGCTGCTTGAGACTGGGGACCGACTCGAAGAAACGGGTAACTTCCTCGGCGCTCAGGATGACCGGCAGCTTCACGGGTCGCTTTGGCAGTGGAAAGTCCTCGTCGCTCCATTCCCGTCTGAGCGTGACGCGGTACAGGAAGCGCAGTGCGCCCACAGCCAGTTGCACGCTGCTCGGGGCAAGCTTGCGTTCGTTGGTCAGGTAGATTTGCCAGGCGCGGATCTCTTCGGGGCCGAGGCGTTCAGGCGAGCGGCGGAAGTGCCGGGCGAAACTGGAAACCTGCTGCAGATAGGATTTCTGCGTGTTGTCTGCGAGATTGCGGATCTGCATGTCGTGCAGCATGCGTTGACGGAGCGGGGTCATGACGGACCTCCTGGGAACAGGGAATGGAATGCCCGGTCGGGCACCTCCATGCTGCTCCCGGCCGCCGGCTCATCCCTTCCCTGGTCCCGGCACCAGACAACC
>NZ_BAAILO010000022.1:0-3245 GCF_054589115.1 Cupriavidus sp. 8B
TAGGAATAAAGACTATCTCTTTCCCATTCCAGCATTCGCCCGCAAAATGCGGGCTATTGGAGGATTGCAAGACATAGTCAGGAAGGGCACATAGTGTCGAATGATGTGCGGAGAAATTCGATGCCGTGCAAGTTCCGGAAACTGTTGTGATGCCGCCTGAGCCGCGAGCTTCAGCCGTTCGGTAAGACCGATGCGTGTGAGCGGAGCACCGGATCGACCAGGAAACAGCGGTTCCTCTGGCGCCCTTGGATATTCTCGGAGCCAGTGTTTGAGCTCCTTGCCGGTGTCGGGCCACAGAGGGACAGAACGCTCCTTGCGTCCCTTTCCACGGATGCGTACCCACGCAGTGGGTCCAAGCGTGAGATCGGACACACGCATGCCGATCAGTTCCGACACACGGGCGCCCGTGTTGTAAAGCGTTGCCAGCATGACGTGGTCGCGCTGCCCCGTCCATGTGCCGGGATCTGGCGCGGCGAGAATCGCTTCGATATGCTCACGGGAGAGAAATCCGACGAGTGGCTGCTCAAAGCGCTTCATGGGAATTGCCAGTACCGACTGTGCCAACGCGAGGACTGACGGCTCCTCGAATGAGACATATTCCATGAACGACCGGATCGCGGCAAACCTCGCGTTTCGGCTGCGAATGGAGTTGTGCCGGTCCTGTTCAAGGTACCGGAGAAAGTCGAGGATGAATGGCGCATCCAGGTCTTCAATGGTGATCTCACTGGGCCGCTTGTTCAAGCGTTGATGAGCAAAGGCAAGCAGCAGCCGGAAACTGTCGCGGTAGGCCGTCACAGTGCGAGGGCTCACGTGCCGCTGCTGCTGCAAACGCTGCAGAAAGAACTTCTGTACCAAGACCGGGAAAGGTTGTGTGGCGGAATGGCTCACGATGCACCTCCACGACTGCGCACGAAGCGCCGGGCTGCAATCGCCAGCAGCTCGGGCGTGGCTGTCTCATACCAATATGTATTCGTGACCTTGACGTGTCCAAGGTAGGTCGACAGAGCAAGAATACTGCGATCAACGTTCAGGCCGCGGGCGTACCAGTCCTGCAATCGATGGCAGACAAACGAATGTCGAAGATCATGCAGCCGCGGTGCGGGATGGTCGCCGCGAGCACGCCAATTCAAGGCCGCGCGCAGTAGTTTGAAAGCGTACTCCACGCTTCGTGTCGAGGCAGGTCGACCATAGTCGAACACGAAGAATGAGTCGGTCTTACCGGCAAGGGGATCGCGGTCGCGCTTCTTGACATAACGGTGCAACGCATCTGCTGTAGTGGAGTGTATCGGCACCCAACGCGACTTGCCAAGCTTGGCGCATCGAATATACAGCAGCCGTTGCTCGAGATCGACGTCCGAACGGGCCAATCCCGTCGCCTCCGAGATACGCAAGCCTGTTGCCGCGATCAACCCAAAGATTGTCGCGCAGCTCGCGCCACGCAAGCCACCGGGCGGATATAAATGATCGCAAGCAGCCAACAGATCAAGGATCTCATCGTCGGTGAAGATATGCGGCGTCAGCCGATGACGAGCAGGTCCGAAAAGCCCTCGCGGCGGAATCTCGGTTGCGGAATCGAACTGCCGGCAGTATGAGGCAAAGGGCCGGAGCACCTCGATCCGGCGTGCGGCCGTTAGCCGTCGGCCGCTGCCGGTACTGCTGGCCCACTGAATGGCAAGTTGTACCGTGAGCGGACCGTGATGATTGACCTGTTCAGCGAA
Source organism: Cupriavidus sp. 8B (assembly GCF_054589115.1). NCBI lineage: Bacteria > Pseudomonadati > Pseudomonadota > Betaproteobacteria > Burkholderiales > Burkholderiaceae > Cupriavidus > Cupriavidus sp. 8B. The sequence continues at coordinate 1,719 of NZ_BAAILO010000022.1, forward strand.
GCGCGCAAATCGTCTAAGCTGCTCGCCTTCCACCTTAAGGGCGAGGCCGGCTTGTCGACGAACGGCCAGGTAATCGTCGATCCAGCGCGAGAAAGATGTTGGGGCGTTCACGAGCGTCTCCTTGGCCATGGGAGAGCCACGCGACGAAGCGAGGGAAGATCGACCTTCGCGTAAATTGTGGTCGTGTCGAGGCTGCGATGCCGCAACAGGTCAGCGATCTCCTTGAAGGGCACACCACCTTGTGCCATCCGGCATGCCATGGTGTGCCGGAAAATATGGGTGCCGCGCACACGCCGCTGCAGACCGCAGCGTTCGGCAGCATAGCGAACCGCGTTTCGGACGATGTCCACCTCGGCTGCGGCATTGAGCGTCGGCCGATGGCGTACGAAAACCTCGCGCCGCGTGGTCGGCGGGCGTCCGTGTTGCAGATACTCTGCGATCGCCCGGCCGGTCAATCGTGGAAGAGGCACGATGTCGGTTCGCTTCCCCTTGCCATGAATCGTCAACATTCCGGCGCGCCAATCGATGTCATCGAGGTGCAGGTGTGCCACCTCCGAGCGTCGCAATCCCAAGTCCAACAGGCACCGCGTAATTGCGTAGTCGCGCATGCCGGTAGCGCTGCCGCGATCGAAAGCGTCGAGCAGTTGTCTGATCTCGGCAGGCGAGAGAAGCTCGGGCAGTCTGGCGAGGCGCCACAGGGCGACCCGTGGCAGTGCCGCGATGAGAGCTGTGGTTGGCGTTCCACAGCTAGCTTTGAACAGGAAATAGCTGCGCAGTGAGATCCCGACGCTCTTGACCGTGCCGGGTGCGAGTCCGTTCGTCCGATGCATGACAAAACGAATGACATCTGCGGGAACGAGCTTCGAAATGCGTACAGGACTCGTGCCGAAACGATCGACAAGAAACTCAAGGACGTGCCGCTGGCGAACGGTGCAAGTACTATCGGCTAGACCACGGACTTCTACAAGATGACGATCAAAATCCGCCAGTTCCCCTGCAATGGACGGGGGAACACCCGGGACCAGTGGTGCTCGAGCCTTGCCGAGCATGGTAAAGAAGTGCTTCAGCGCAGCACGAGCGTCGACTCGCGTGCGACGGCATCGTGGGGCGCATCGGCAATGAGGCAGATGTCCATCAAGAAACTGGTTGATCAGCGGTTCACTGATCTCGCAAAGAGCAAGACCCAGTTGCGAGATCCACTGAACGAAGTGGGCGACACTCCTGAAGTAGCATTCCACTGTCTCCTGAGCATAACCGCGCTCAGTAAGATAGTGAACGTACGCGTCTGCGTGCGCACCCAGCGCAGCCTCGGCGAACCAACGCTCGCCAAGAATATGACCAGGCTTGATGCGCGAGTACTTGGGCATGGCAACTCTCCTCGCAAAGACAAAACAGCACGAGAAAAGTACCGCAAATTATGGAAGGTCGCCGGACTGACACGGCACACCAGATGTCCTGTATATAGATGCTATCTCCGACAGCCGAGCGTTCAACCTTCCATAATTGCAAACTGCCGATAGCGCCCCT
>NZ_BAAILO010000023.1:0-2842 GCF_054589115.1 Cupriavidus sp. 8B
CAATCTGGTCGACCTACGCGCTCAGCCAGTACAAGACGAACAAGAAGATCGACGCCGCGCTGAACGCACGGCGCTAGACGCGCACGCGCCCTTGACTTTCGCGTGGCGCAAGTAGGATGGACATATGCGATCCGAGGGCGGGCCGCAGTGTTCAATATTTAGAAGGGAAGAAAAATGCAAAATAAGATCAAACTGACTCTCTCCGCGATCTCGGTCGCTTCGCTCCTCGCACTGGCCGCCTGCGGTGGTGGTGGTGACGGCGGTGGCTCGTCGACCCCGGCCGCAGTCACGCCGGCACCGCCGCCCCCGACCATCGTGGTGCAAGGCTCCGCACCTACTGTCACCGCGGACCCGATGGCCGTCGTTTTCGTGCCGCAGACCGAGACTTCTACCAAGTCGGTGCTTCAGTCCATCGCCTCCAACGCATTCCCGGGCTCGCTGCAGAAGGCAACGGCCGAAGGGGGCTATAAGCAGATCGGGATCGACGCCAACAGCCTGATTTCGCTGACGACCGGCAAGATTGTCGACGTGGCCGGTAATGGTGACTTCGCTATCGGTCGCTGGACTGACGGATCAAGCAGCATCGGGAACTTCAGCGTGAACCAGGGTGCGCACTATGCCGTTGGAAAGCCCCTCGCATTGCAACGCGTGCCCGGACCTACTGCAACCCTGTCCTGCACGCTACTCGCCAATACCAGTCCCACAGCCGTGTCCGGAAACTTTGGCCCCGGCAAAGTGAATGCCGCAACCGCGACCATCGATCTGAACGGACCCGCGCTGCAAGTGCTCAATTTGGACATTGCCATCGGGTCTGACACACACGCAACTGCCAAAGTGACCGGAACGACCGTCAATGGAGTCTTGCAGGCATCTGGCGTGCTTCATCATGTCCAAGTCATGGGTACGTCCCAGGCGAAGCCCCTGCTCGCCATCGGCTACGCCATGCCCACGCCCTCCAGCGGCGACGTCACCGGTGTCGTCGTCCTACAATGCCAGTAAGCTGTAAAGCTTAAATAGCAAAAGAGCCGGTGTTGCCGGCTCTTTTGCACTGGAACGCGGGCCTCAGCCTCCGCCGCTACTGCAATTCACGTTGTCCCTGGCAAAAAATTGCCGGCTCGACCCGTTCGCGTAATAGATCGTGTAGACGATGCCCGAAGCATTCCCAAACGGGTCTCCGAACGCTTCTGAGCCGCACGTATGGTACATAGCCGTAAAGTCGGCTATGCCCGTGCCCCCTGAGGCAGCCCGCCAAACGCCAGACTGGCACGACAGAATCCGCCCGTTCGGATCGCTACGGATTGCGCCCTGCGGATCGCCGCAGCCCCAGCCATCCCAGACCTGCTGGCCACCGCCGGTGGACGGCACGACCGCGCCAGCAGCGTAAAGAGATCCGTTAGCGAGCACGGAGCCGCCACTAGTTACGTTCCCACCGGCGGCGACTTGACCGCCCGAGGACACCATACCGGCCACATAGGCGTTACCGTTCAACTGAACATAGTTGCCGTAGACTCCATTGGCGCTCGCATTTCCGGCAATTCCCGCATCGCCATTTGATCTCACATAGTTACCAGTAACAGAGTTGCCACTCACCTGACCGGCCGCCGCCACGTTCCCGTTCGCGGATACCGATCCATTCGACTGCAAATTCCCAACGGCATTCATCGCCTGATTGTTCGCATCCATCGGCCCGGTGAGGTTCAACGAACCATCCCGCTTGTAGAACTGGTTCATGCTCTGTGCCAGGAGGGACGTGTTGCCCACCTGCATCATCAGCACACCCGCATTGCCTCCAGACAGGGGATTCGGCGCAGACCAGCTCGCGGCCATCCCGGTAATGACCGCAGGACTCTCCGCGTAGGACACGCCAGCATCGACGCCAGCGGCGGCCACAACCGTTGCCATCTGGTCCGTACGAATGTTGCCGCTGGCATCACGGTATGCCGTGGTCGAGTACATCCTCCCAGGGATAGTGCAATTCGTCAGACCCGCGCTGCAGTTGGTCGGCACCAGGTCCACACGAAAGGACAGCCCGAGCGGGCTAGTGTCGCTGAACCCGATCGGCAGCAACTTCAGGTTAATCAGATCCTGCACCGTGGGGTGAAGCGGGCTAGCGACGGTCGCGGATACACTACCCGCATTGATCGTCGTCGGCCCATTCGGACTGGCGGCGAGCACCGTCATGTTGTCGAAGACATAGGTATTGACGGCACTCGCCACATTGGACATGTACTGGCCAGTACCGGTGGCCAACGCGTCGTCAATAAGGTTGTTGGTATTGTGAATCATCACAGCAGCGCCAATCGCCGCGACGGATAGTTGAAGCGCCGCTTCGGTCAGAAACATCTAGCCTACCTCCAAGTAGATCGCCGCCATGTACGAGGCAGGGCGGCGGCAATACCAACAACTATGCCAGCAGAGCCGGTGTTTCTGACCGGCATAAACTCACTAAAACTGGATAGCTTTCGCCGGTCAGGCGATGTACAGGTCGATCGTGTTGCTACCACCGGAACATGACACCTTGCTCGGGTCGACCGCGCCGCCCACCGCCTTGATGGTCGTCCCGTTCACGACGATCTTGCCGGCACTGCCTTGGTATGACGCGACGATGGCGATGCAAGCGGCGTCAGGCTGCTGCGGGACGGACCATTGCAGCGAGTCGTTCGCGCTGAGCAACTGGGCAGCGGCCACCGTGAGCTTGCCACCACCGGGCTGCAGAATGATGTCGGAGCCGGTTTCGGTCATCGTGGTCAGATCCTTGAATACACCGTTGCCCATCAGTGCGGAAATACTGACCTTGCTGTACTGACCGCGGTAGCTGGTTTTGACCTTTCCAATGACGCCG
>NZ_BAAILO010000023.1:2852-4522 GCF_054589115.1 Cupriavidus sp. 8B
TGTCAGATCCTTGAATACACCGTTGCCCATCAGTGCGGAAATACTGACCTTGCTGTACTGACCGCGGTAGCTGGTTTTGACCTTTCCAATGACGCCGTTCAGCTCGGTGGTCAACTGCTGGACCTGGGTATCCGTCTGGTTGCGTGAGAACAGCACCAGGATGGCCACCAGCGCGAGGCCTGCCAGCAGCAGGTAGAAGCCATACTCATCCAGTACCCCGCCCCATTGGCGGCGCGTGCGGCGATTGCGGCTGCCCTCCGGCATACGGCTCATATCGCGCACCGGCTGTACGCCCAATTCCGCGCCCGAATTGTCCATCTCCACCTGTTCCAGGCTCGTGTCTTTCTGCAAAGCGTTCATGTTGATATTCCTCGTTGGGTTAAGGTTGTTGCGTCTGGGTGGGAATCGGGCGCTTGCCGCCCATGGCCGCCATAGCGGTGCGGGACTTCATTTCCTGCGCCATGAAGGCGGGCATGAAGGCAAGCGCGGTGATGATCACGATCAGGATGATCGTTGCGCGACGATTGAAGCGCGACGCGCGCTGTTGCATGAGCTGGGGGGTCGTCTTGAGCAGGTCCTCCGACACGGTGTGAAGCATCTTCGACAGGTCGCTTTCGTACTCGGCGATATCCTGAATCCGGTAGCTGGTATCGCGGTCAAACAGACCCGTGTCGAACACCTTCCCACCCTCGTTCGGCGCATATTCCAGGTTCAACTCGATGCGCTCGATGTGATACGCCAGGTACGGGTAGGCATTGGCACGCATCAGCACCAGGCCGTCCAGCAGGTTGCGTGCGTCCCCACCGAACTTCTTGGTCACGGCCGCGAGACCGGCCAGAAACTGGGCGCTCTGGAATCGACGGAAGAAATCGAAGGCCAGCATCTTGCGGTCGAGCCACCCACGGTAGCGCCCCACGTAGCGGGTCAGGGCCCGAACGACCCATACACCGGCGGCGACTTCGGCAATCACGAGCAACCACCCCCAGTGCCGCAGGAACGTCGAGGCGTAGTGGAAGGTCGATGCAATAGGACCGTACTGGCTCACATCCAGCATTGCGCTGAATGACTTGTCGATGGCCGGGCCGATCAGGAACGCCAGGGCGCCGAGGTAGGCATGCAGGATCACCACTGTCATGACCACGCCGGCCAGCGTCATGGCAATGCCAGCGCGTGCCTCGCCAAGAGCGGTAAGGTTGCGTGACAGCGTTTCCAGCCCGTCCCGAATGTCGCCGCCCTCTTCCGCCACGGCGAGGATGGGAATGTCCTCATCTGGAATCGTGCCCCGGAAGATCTCCGTCAGCCGCGAGCGCTGCATCTGCCCGTCGATCCCCTCGGACCGTGCAAGCCAATGCGCCGCGAGCACGCCTACCGGCTCGCCGACGCGTCGCGCCGCATCCTTGGCGAAATGGTTGGATACCGGCTCCCCCGGCATGTGGAGAATCCGCTTCGCCAGATCGCCGTAGTACGTCGCTCGCATGCTGCGGAAGCGATACTTGGCCCAGAACAGGCGGTCCATGAAGACCTGATCGCCCGCCTTCAGCATCGGGCCGCCGACCTTGCGTTGGGCCAGCCCAACCAGCCACTGTGCTAGTTTGTTGAACATCCCGTTCCTCTCAGTGCTTTTCGCCGCGCGCACGCTGGCGGGCAAGTCTGGCTTCGTAGGCGTCGAG
>NZ_BAAILO010000024.1:0-14079 GCF_054589115.1 Cupriavidus sp. 8B
GGCCAAGGGCCTTCCCATCTTCCCCATGACTGCATCTCCATGTTCAGTTTAGGAAGAATAGGTCTTTCTTTCTTTTGTCTCCACCCTCAAAGAAAACTAACGAAAAGAAAGCCGCCCTGCCGGGGGCAGAGCAATAAGGCTGTTTTTGCCTCTGTGGTTGCGTCGTACGGCCCTGAGTGTTGGCTGGCGCGTCCTACCAGCCTGGAGGTCATCGAAACTGCATGACCCTCGGGTTTCGTGGTGGGGCCCCTGACCTCGTGTGCGGTGCGCGTTCGACCATCTGCCGTTCGCGGCGCGAGGGGCTGCGCCGTTTCGGGTGTGGCTGGTTTCGTGGTTTTGTCTCGGAGGGCAAGCGCGGTGATGTTCGAGCGTGAACCCTCGCGGACGGGCCACGGTGCCCACCACGAAACCAGGAGGACTGATAGCAAGTTGCCGGCAGCGCCGGTACGGCAGGACATCAAATGGCCGGGCATTCGCCGCCAGAGACAAAACCACGAAACCAGCAAGGCCGGCAGCATCGCGGCCAGCCGCACCGCGAACGGCAGATGTGGGAATGGTCACCGCACGCGAGGTCAGGGGCCGCACCACGAAACCCGTGGGTCATGCAGGTGCGATGACCTTTGGGCAGGTAAGGCACGCCAGCCAACACTCAGGGCCGTACGACGAAACCACCGGCCCCACATAAGCCTTATTGCTCTGCCCCCGGCAGGGCGGCTTTCTTCTCGTTAGTCTTCTTTGCCGCGCAAAGAAGAGTGACCGGCAGCCCCCCCGCAGGGGGATGTCGTATGGCTCTTGGCTCCAAAAACCAACGCCGCCCAAAAAAACCGCGAAAGCCCCCCAAAAGCCCCTACGCCCCCCCCCTTTACGCCCCCAACTTCTTCTTCAGCAACTCATTCACCTGTGCCGGATTCCCCTTCCCCTTGGTGGCCTTCATGGCCTGGCCAACCAGCGCGTTGAAGGCTTTCTCCTTCCCGGCGCGGAATTCCTCAACCGACTTGGCGTTGGCGGCCAATACATCGTCGATGATCTTCTCCAGCTCACCTGAGTCGGACATCTGCTTGAGGCCCTTGGCCGCGATGATGGCGTCGGCGTCGCCGCCTTCCTCGCCTGCCCACATGGCCGGGAAGACATCCTTCTTGGCGGTGTTGTTGGACACCGTGCCGTCGGCGATGCGCACCAGCAGCTTGGCGAGTTGCGCCGGCTTGACGGGTGCGGCTTCCAGGGTGATGCCTTCGCGGTTGAGCAGCGAGGAGACGTCGCCCATCAGCCAGTTGGCGGCGGGCTTGGCGTTGGCCGCGCCGGCCTCGGCGACCACGGCTTCGAAGTAGCCGGCGAGCGACTTGGAGGCGGTCAGCACGCTGGCGTCGTAGGCGGACAGGCCGTATTGCGACACCAGGCGCGCTTGCATGGCCACCGGCAGCTCCGGCAGCCCGGACCTGACGCGCTCGATCCAGGCGGCGTCGATCTCCAGCGGCAGCAGGTCGGGGTCGGGGAAGTAGCGGTAGTCGTGCGCGTCTTCCTTGGTGCGCATGGCGCGCGTCTCGCCGGTGTCCGGGTCGAACAGCACGGTGGCCTGCTGGATCTCGCGGCCGTCCTCGATCTCCGCGATCTGCCACTGGACTTCGTAGTCGATGGCCTGCTGCAGGAAGCGAAACGAGTTCAGGTTCTTGATCTCGCGGCGCGTGCCCAGCTTGGGGCTGCCGTAGGGGCGCACCGACACGTTGGCGTCGCAGCGGAAGCTGCCTTCCTGCATGTTGCCGTCGCAGATGCCCAGCCACATCACCAGCGCGTGCAGGGCCTTGGCGTAGGCCACGGCTTCGGCGGCGCTGCGCATGTCCGGCTCGGTGACGATCTCCAGCAGGGGCGTGCCGGCGCGGTTCAGGTCGATGCCGGTCATGCCGGCGAAATCTTCGTGCAGCGACTTGCCGGCGTCTTCCTCGAGGTGGGCGCGCGTGAGCTGCACGGTCTTCTCGTAGGTTTCGCCTTTCTTGCCTTCGACCTGGATGCTGATGCTGCCGCCCTGCACCACCGGCAGCTCGTACTGGCTGATCTGGTAGCCCTTGGGCAGGTCGGGGTAGAAATAATTCTTGCGCGCGAAGATGCTGCGCGGCGCGATGGTCGCGCCGATCGCCAGGCCGAACTGGATCGCGCACTCGACGGCGCCGCGGTTGAGCACCGGCAACACGCCGGGCAGCGCCAGGTCAACCGGCGAGGCTTGCGTGTTCGGCGCCGCGCCGAAGGCGGTGGAGGTACCGGAAAAAATCTTGGAGGCCGTCGACAACTGCGTGTGCGTCTCGAGGCCGATCACCACTTCCCATTGCATGGCGGTATTCCTGTTCGTGTGCTGTATATGTTGCTACGTGTTTGCTACGTGTTTGCTACGTGTCTGCTACGTGTGGCTATGTACTGCTACGTGTTCTGTCATGGATTCGGGCTGGCCAGCCACGAATCCAGTTGCGCCAGCGCCGCATCGCGCGCGATCGGGTCGCCGCCCACGGTCACGCCCTGGCCGTGACGCAAGCCGTCGGGCACGTCGCGCCGCACCCGCAGCGGCTCGGTGCCGTCAAAGCCGTGATACGCGCCGGGGTAGATCTCCAGGCGAAAGCGCGCGTCCGGCTGGCGCGCCGCGACCGCCTCGCGCAGCATGGCGCAGCGGGTGGCGGGGGTCCAGTCGTCGGCGCCGCCGGTCAGCAGCAGCAGGGGCGTGCGCAGGCGGTACTCGTGCCGTTGCACCGCGCTCTTGCAGCCCGGGTAAAAAGCCACGGCGCGCTCGATCGCCGGTGCGCCCGCCGGCCAGTCGCGGCTGGCGTCGATGGCGCTGAGCACCGCCTGCGCGCCATTGGACCAACCCAGCAGCACGATGTGCGCCGTGTCCACGCCGGGCTGCCGCGCGAGCCACTGCAGCGCCGCCAGCACATCGCCGCGCCGTGTGGCGTCGTCGATGTCGCGGCTGTCCAGGCGTTCGGTGCAGATGCCCCCCGGCTTGCCGCGCGGGCCGAAACTGTCGGGCAGCAGCACCGCGTAGCCGCGCGCGGCCAGCCACTGCACGTACTCGCGATAGCGGCCCTGGAGCGCCGCCGCATCCGCGCCGCCACTGCGGTGCAGGCCAGCGCAGCCGTGCAGCGCAACGACCACCCGCACGGCCGGGGCCGCCGCGCCGCGCTGCGGCACGAACCAGTAGCCGCTGAGCGGCTTGCCGCCGTCGGCGCCTGGGAAACTCACCGTCTGCGCCGCCGGCATGGCTTGTTCGCCAGCTGCCGGCACCAAGGCCCGCGCGGGCACGGCGTGGCTTGCCAGCAGCAAGGCGCACGCGCCCAGGCTGAAGGCCTTGAGGCTAGCGGCGATGCAACGGTGGGCCGGGCCGGACATGGCGCTGAGCGGGTTCATCGGGTCTGCGCGCAGCCGCCGACGCCAGGCTCGAACATCACCGGCCAGGCTTCTTCGTAGATGCCCGGCGAGCAGCGCGCCTGGCAGTTGGCGTGCGCCAGCGTGACCCGGCGCGGATCCTGCCAGATCATCAGCTTGCAGGCACTGCCGTCATTGGCTCGCAGCTCGATATGCGGCTTCTTCTGCGTCTGGCGGAATTCGGCCAGGTTGAAGCTGCACGAGCCGCGCTTGCCCACCCACAGCTTCCATGACAGCTGCTGCACGGTGTTGTCCGCCACGCGCACTTGCGCATCCTCGCGAAAGCCGTCTTCCTCGGTGCGGCGGCAGTCGCCGGCGAGGTCGATGTCGCGGCTGGCGATCGGTGGCGGCCGGGTGCCGAAACGGGGCAGCGGGATGCAGGCCGCCAAGGCGGCGGCCAGCCCGATGCCGAGCGCGAGACGGACCAGCCAGCGCCGCGCGATCATGCCTGCGCGGGCCGGCGCAGATGCCAGTCCGTTGCCTGCTGGAAGGCGTGCGCCGTCTGCAGCAGCTCGGCCTCGCCAAAGTAGTTGCCGATCAGTTGCAGGCCAACCGGCATGCCGCCCTCGCCCAGCCCGCAGGGCACGCTCATGCCGGGCAGGCCGGCCAGGCTGGTCGACAGCGTGAAGATGTCGGCCAGGTACATCTGCACCGGGTCGGCGCTCTTTTCGCCAAGCTTCCACGCAACCGTGGGCGCCACCGGGCCCATGATCACGTCGCACTGGGTGAAGGCGCGCTGGAAATCGTCGGCGATGATGCGGCGGATTTTTTGCGCCTGCAGGTAATAGGCGTCGTAGTAGCCGTGCGACAGCACATAGGCGCCCACCATGATGCGGCGCTTGACCTCGGGGCCGAAGCCTTCGGCGCGGGTCTTCTTGTACATGTCCATCAGGTCGCGGTACTCGGCGGCGCGATGGCCAAAGCGCACGCCGTCAAAGCGCGACAGGTTGGACGATGCCTCGGCCGGGGCGATCACGTAATACACGGGGATCGACAGCTCGGTCTTGGGCAACGACACCTCGACCAGCGTGGCGCCCAGCTTTTCGTACTCGGCCAGCGCGGCGCGCACGGCTAGCTCCACGTCCGCAGCCAGGCCCTTGCCGAAATACTCCTTGGGCAGGCCGATGCGCAGCCCGGACAGCGGCTTGCCAGCGCTGGCGCCGACGCGCGCCTGGCCCAGCAGGCGGGTGTAGTCCTCATCGACGCCGCCCAAGGCGGGCGCAACGCTGGTGGAGTCGCGCTCGTCGAAGCCGGCCATGCCGCCGAGCAGCATGGCGCAATCCTCGGCGGTATGCGCCATCGGGCCACCCTGGTCGAGCGAGGAGGCGAAGGCGATCATGCCGTAGCGCGACACGCGGCCGTAGGTGGGCTTGATGCCGGTGATGCCGGAGAACGAGGCCGGCTGGCGGATCGAGCCGCCGGTGTCGGTGCCGGTGGCGGCAGGGGCCAGGCCGGCGGCCACGGCGGCGGCGGAGCCGCCCGAGGAGCCACCCGGCACGCGGCTGGCGTCCCACGGGTTCTTGACCGGGCCGAAGTGCGAGTTCTCGTTGGACGAGCCCATCGCGAACTCGTCCATGTTGGTCTTGCCCAGCGTCACCATGCCGGCGGCGGCCAGGCGCTCGACCACGGCCGCGTCGAACGGGCTTTCGTAGTTGGCAAGCATGCGCGAGCCCGCGGTGGCACGCCAGCCACGGGTGACGAACACATCCTTGTGGGCGATCGGCACGCCGGTCAGCGGGCCGGCTTCGCCGCGCGCGCGGCGCTCGTCGGCGGCGCGGGCCTGGGCCAGGGTGAGTTCGGGGTTGACGTCGACAAAGGCGTTGAGCGCGCCGGCCTGCTCGATGCGGGCCAGGTAATCGCGCGCCAGTTCTTCGGCGGAGACGGTGCGTGCCGCCAGCGCGTCGGAGAGCTCGCGCAGGGAGGTCACGGAAGATGCGGAAAAGGACATGTCGGTCGGTTTGGCTTGGCAGGTGATGGCTGCCGGCGCAGCCTGGGGCGGCGCGGCGCAGCCGCTGGGTCGAGGGCCGGGGTGCGCTTGACCTTTATTCGATGACCTTGGGCACCAGGTAGAGGCCGCCTTCGACGGCCGGGGCGGGCCGCTGGTAGTCCTCGCGGCGGCTGGGCTCGGTGACCACGTCGTCGCGCAGCCGCTGCGACATCTCGCGCACCGCGGACAGCGGGTGGGCCAGCGGCACGATGCCGGTGGTGTCGACCGCCTGCATCTGTTCGACCAGGGAGAAGAATTGATTGAGCTGCACAAGCGTCTGCCCGGCCTCGTCATCGTTGATTTCGATGCGGGCAAGGTGGGCGATGCGCTTGACGTCGGATAGGTCGAGAGCCATGGCTTGGGGTCGGTGCGAAAGGCGATGCGGGCGCGGCCGGGGCGGGCCGGGCAAGTGCTGCCGGAAGCGCCCGGGAATCGTCAAAGTTACAGGTTTTTTCGAGGAAGAAGCCCCCGAAACAGGGGGAATTATAAGGTATCATTGCGCGTTGCCATCCTTTGGCCGCGCCTTCGTCACATTGGTGCAGAACCGCCTCCCCCGGAGCCTTTTAGGGCACCCCAGCGGGACACCCCGGCGGGACACACCGGCGGGGGGCGTACTCCGGGCACCCGGGCCAGCCAGCACTGGCCGCGTTGCCGGACCGGCCGGCGCCGGTGCGGGGTTGAAGGCACACAAGGGATGATGAGAGACAGGTTCCTCCGATTAGGCCGCCCCCGCCAGCAATTAATTTGTAATTGCGGCGCCGTTCCACCGAACTTTCGCGCGTGGTCTAATCAAAGGTTCCCGTAGAGGCCGTTTTCGCCACCCGGCAAAGCGGCCTTGGTTGGCGGCCCCGGCCCTGGCAGTTCGCAGCGTATGACAACGCGAACTGGCAACGGCGCCGGCCCCACCGGACGACCGGGGGCCTTAATACTACCCGTCGCTATGAATATCGTGGCTGGCCCCGCAGCGGCGCCGGCCACTTCGCATACTCGCGAACCACCAGAAAACAGGATTCCTGATGTTCGGATTTCTCCGCAGCTACTTCTCCAACGATCTCGCGATCGACCTCGGCACCGCCAACACCCTGATCTATATGCGTGACAAGGGCATCGTCCTTGACGAGCCGTCCGTGGTCGCCATCCGCCAGGAAGGCGGACCCAACGCCAAGAAGACGATCCAGGCGGTGGGCAAGGAAGCCAAGCAGATGCTGGGCAAGGTGCCGGGCAACATCGAAGCGATCCGCCCGATGAAAGACGGCGTGATCGCCGACTTCACGGTCACCGAGCAGATGCTCAAGCAGTTCATCAAGATGGTGCACGACACCAAGCTGCTGCGCCCCTCGCCGCGCATCATCATCTGCGTGCCCTGCGGCTCGACCCAGGTCGAGCGCCGCGCCATCCGCGAATCGGCGCTGGGCGCCGGCGCCAGCCAGGTGTACCTGATCGAGGAGCCGATGTCGGCCGCGATCGGCGCCGGCCTGCCCGTGTCGGAGCCGTCGGGCTCGATGGTGGTGGACATCGGCGGCGGCACCACCGAGGTGGGCATCATCTCGCTGGGCGGCATGGTCTACAAGGGCTCGGTGCGCGTGGGTGGCGACAAGTTCGACGAAGCCATCGTCAACTACATCCGCCGCAACTACGGCATGCTGATCGGCGAGCAGACCGCCGAAGCCATCAAGAAGGCCATCGGTTCGGCCTTCCCCGGCTCCGAAGTCCGTGAAATGGAAGTCAAGGGCCGCAACCTGTCCGAAGGCATCCCGCGCGCGTTCACGGTGTCGTCCAACGAAATCCTGGAAGCCCTGACCGATCCGCTCAACCAGATCGTGTCGGCCGTCAAGATCGCGCTGGAACAGACCCCGCCGGAACTCGGCGCGGACATCGCCGAGCGCGGCATGATGCTGACCGGCGGCGGCGCGCTGCTGCGCGACCTGGATCGCCTGCTGGCCGAGGAAACCGGCCTGCCAGTGCTGGTCGCCGAAGACCCGCTGACCTGCGTGGTGCGCGGCTCCGGCATGGCGCTCGAACGCATGGACAAGCTCGGCAGCATCTTCTCCTACGAATAATACGTAAGCAGAGGAATCGCTCGTGGCGCGACGCGGCCTGCCGGACTACCTGGTCGGGGCCGCGCCTTGCCTCGCCACCTTCCCGACCCGGCCCGCCCCCGTGCACCACACCGCGCCGGCACGCCCCAGCCTCCCCGGCTGGCGTGCCGCGGCGCGGTCGTGCCTGCGGGACCGTGGGACCTTTCTGCCAGCGCACGGGTAAATGGATTACACTCCGCCGCCGCTCTTCAAGCAGGGCACTTCCGCCGTTGCGCGCCTCGTCTTCTACGTGACGATCGCGCTGGCGCTGCTCATCGTCGATGCGCGCTTTGACGCCTTGCGCGTGGTGCGCCAGGTTGCCGCCACCGTGCTGATGCCGGTGGAGCGCACGGTGCTGGTGCCACGCGACGCGCTGCGCGCCACCTTCGACTACGCCCAGTCTTCCGCCGCTTTGGCCAGCGAGAACCGCGAGCTCAGGCGCCGCATGGTGACCGAGGCCGAGGGCTCGGTGCGCCAGTCCCAGCTCGAGGCCGAGAACAGCCAGCTGCGCAAGCTGCTTGGCCTGGTGCAGCAATCGGCCACGCCCGTGACGGCGGCCGAGATCCTGTACGACGCCCGCGACCCCTACAGCCAGCGCATCGTGATCGACCGTGGCAGCCAGCATGGCCTGCGCGCGGGCTACCCCGTGATCGACGAACGCGGCGTGATCGGCCAGATCACGCGCGTTTCGCCGTTCCAGTCGGAAGTCACGCTGCTGACCGACAAGGAGCAGGCCATTCCCGTGCAGGTGGTGCGCAACGGCTTGCGCAGCGTGGCCTTTGGCGGCGCTCGCGCCGGGCTGCTCGACCTGCGCTTCATGGCCGCCTCGGCCGACCTGCAACAGGGCGACCTGCTGGTCACCTCCGGCCTGGACGGCACCTACCCGCCGGGCCTGCCGGTGGCCAAGATCGTGCAGATCGAGCGCAAGGCCGATACCGCCTTCTCGCGCGTGTACTGCGAACCGGTGGCCGGCGTGCGTTCGCACCGCCAGTTGCTGGTGATCCGCTACGAATCGCAACTGCCGCCGCGCGAGTCCATCGACGGCCCGCGCGACGCCAAGGAAGCGCGCAGCGTCAGGGCAGACCGCCCGGGTGTCCGGGATGCCGAACGCTCAGGAGAGCGGCCGGCCGACAAGCCCGCTGCAAAGCCCGCTGACAAGCCGGCCGAAAAGCCCGCGGACAAGCCCGCCCCAGCCAAGGAGCCCAAGCGTTGACCAATCCCCAATACCTGCTGCGCCCGGTCAACCCCGCGTTTATCGCGCTGAGTTTCGTGCTGGCCTTCCTGTTCAACCTGATGCCCTGGGGCACCACGCTGTGGGTGCCCGACGTGGTGGCGCTGGTGCTGGTGTTCTGGAACATCCACCAGCCGCGCAAGGTCGGCATGGGCGTGGCCTTCGCGCTCGGCCTGCTGATGGACGTGCATGACGCGCGCCTGCTGGGCGAGCACGCCATGGCGTACTCGCTGCTGGCGTACTTCGCCATCACCATCCATCGCCGCGTGCTGTGGTTCACGGTCTATACCCAGGCGCTGCACGTGCTGCCGCTGCTGTTCATCGCCCATGCGGTGCCGGTGCTGATCCGCCTGGCCATGGGCGCACCGCTGCCCGGCTGGCAGTTGCTGCTGGCCCCTGGCATCGAAGCGCTGCTATGGCCGCTGGCCACCGGCATGCTGCTGGCGCCGCAGCGCCGCAGCGCCGACGTGGACGAAACCCGGCCGATCTGAGCTTTACCTCCATCCGAGTCCCGCCGCGCCCCACCCGGGCGCGCGGCAAACCGCAAGGCTGACGCAGTACCATGACCGAAATACGCAATGTCGAACAGGAGCTCGGCCGCTTCCGCATCCGCGTAGCGGCGGCGGGCCTGTTCGCCGTGATCTGCTTCGGCCTGCTGTTCACGCGCTTTCTCTGGCTGCAGTGGTACAAGCACGACCAGTACTCGGCCAAGGCCGAGGACAACCGTATCTCGGTGGCGCCGATCGAGCCCAATCGCGGCATCATCATGGACCGCAACGGCGTGGTGCTGGCGCGCAACTATTCCGCCTACACGCTGGAAATCACGCCGTCCAAGCTGTCCGACACGCTCGACAACACGATTGAAGAGCTGGCCCAGCTGATCGACATCCAGCCGCGCGACCGCCGCCGCTTCAAGCGCCTGATGGAAGAATCGCGCAGCTTCGAAAGCCTGCCGATCCGCAGCCAGCTCACCGATGAAGAAGTGGCGCGTTTCTCCGCCCAGCGCTTCCGCTTTCCCGGCGTGGACGTGCGCGCCCGGCTGTTCCGCCAGTACCCGTTGGGCGAGTCCGCCTCGCACGTGATCGGCTACCTGGGCCGCATCTCGCAGCGCGACCAGGAACGCATCGAGGCCATGGACGAGGCCAACAGCGCCGAAGGCGCCAAGTACGATCCGCGCAAGGACGCCGACAACTACAAGGGCTCCAACTACATCGGCAAGATCGGCATCGAGCAAAGCTACGAGACCGAGCTGCACGGCCTGACCGGTTTCGAGGAAGTGGAAGTCAGCGCAGGCGGACGCCCCATCCGCACGCTGTCCACCTCCCCCGCCACGCCCGGCAACAACCTGATCCTGTCGCTCGACATCCGCCTGCAGCAACTTGCCGAGGCGCTCTTCGGCGACAAGCGCGGCGCGCTGGTGGCGATCGAGCCGGCCACCGGCGACATCCTGGCCTTTGTCTCCAAGCCGACCTACGACCCCAACCTGTTCGTCGAAGGCATCGACACCAATACCTGGAACGAGCTCAACGGCTCGCCCGACAAGCCGCTCCTGAACCGCCCGCTGCGCGGCACCTACCCGCCCGGCTCCACCTACAAGCCGTTCATGGCGCTGGCGGCACTCACCACCGGCAAGCGCACCGCGGCGTGGGGCTTCCACGATCCGGGCTCGTTCACGCTCGGCAACCATACCTTCCGCGACGACAAGCCGGGCGGCCACGGCTGGGTGGACATGAACGCCTCCATCATTCAGTCGTGCGACACCTATTACTACATGCTGGCGCGCGACATGGGCGTCAACGCCATCCACGACTTCATGAAGCCGCTGGGCTTCGGCCAGGTCACCGGCATCGACATCGAAGGCGAGAGCCGCGGCATCCTGCCCTCCACCGACTGGAAGCGCCGCGCCTACCGCAAGCCCGAGCAGCAGAAGTGGTATGACGGCGAAACCATCTCGCTGGGGATCGGCCAGGGCTACAACAGCTTCACCATCCTGCAGCTGGCCAACGCCACCTCCATCCTGGTCAACAACGGCATCGCGATGAAGCCCCACCTGGTCAAGGCGGTGGAGGATTCGGTCAGCCGCGAGCGCGAGCTCACCGTGCCCAAGGAAAGCTACCGCCTGCCGCTCAAGCAGTCGGATATCGACGTGATCAAGCGCGCCATGGTGGGCGTGACGCACTCGGGCACGGCCGCCCGCGCGTTCGCCGGCGCCGCCTATGAGTCCGCCGGCAAGACCGGCACTGCCCAGACCTTCACCATGGGCAAGAACGAGAAGTACAACCACCACGCGCTGGACGAGCGCAAGCGCGACCACGCGCTCTATACCGCATTCGCACCCGCCGACAATCCCAAGATCGCCCTGGCGATGATCGTGGAGAACGCCGGCTTCGGCGGCGCCGTGGCCGCGCCGATCGCGCGCAAGGTGATGGACTACTATCTGACCGGCAAGTGGCCGGAGGAACTGGCGAACATCGCCCCGCCCGCGTCCGAACGCGCCGGCGGCAAGCCTCCAGTGGATACGCCCAGCGTGTTTACCACCGGCCACACCGCCAGCATCGCCAGCGCCACCGTCATGGGCGCCAGCGAAGCCGCCGCCACCAGCGAAGGCGCCAGCGTGCCGGCAGCGCGGGTGGCAGCCCGCGCCGGCGCGTCCGCCACGGCCGCTTCCGCCGTGGTGGCGCCGGTGATCGACCCCGCCGCCATCCCACCGGCCTCTGCGGTGCAGACGCTCGACGAGCGCATGGCGCAGGCCCTCGGCCACAGCCGCCCGGCGCCGCCCCCCGCCCCGGCCGCGGCGCCCGTCGTGGCGCCCGCCAGTTCAAAACCCCGCGCCAAACCGGTAGCCGCGCCCGCGGCCGGCGGCAACGCTTCACGCTGAAGGAGACGCGCCATGGATCGCCGCCGCGTCCTATCGTTCATCAAGACGGCCCTGACCGGCTTCGACAAGCCGCTCGCGCTCATCGTCTTCCTGCTGTTCGCCACCGGCATCGTGGCGCTCTACTCGGCCGCCATCGACATGCCCGGCCGGGTCGAGGACCAGTTGCGCAACATCCTGCTGTCCTACCTGGTGATGTGGGTCATCGCTTACCTGCCAACCCAGACGCTGATGCGGGTGGCGGTGCCGCTCTATACGGTCGGCGTGGCCCTGCTGGTGGCGGTGGCCATGTTCGGCCTGATCCGCAAGGGCGCGCGCCGCTGGCTCTACGTCGGCATGGTGATCCAGCCCTCCGAGATCATGAAGATCGCCATGCCGCTGATGCTGGCGTGGTACTTCCAGAAACGGGAGGGCTCGGTCAAGTGGTTCGACTTTGTGCTGGCGCTGGTGCTGCTCCTCGTGCCCGTGGGCCTGATCGCCAAGCAGCCCGACCTCGGCACCGGACTGCTGGTGATGGCCGCCGGCCTCTATGTGATCTATTTCGCCGGCCTGTCATGGAAGATCATCCTGCCGCTGCTCGCCATCGTGGTGGTTGCCATCACCGCGCTCGTCAGCTTCGAGCACGATATGTGCGCCCCCGGCGTGAACTGGCCGATCCTGCACGACTACCAGCAGCACCGCATCTGCACGCTGCTGGACCCCACCACCGACCCGCTCGGCAAGGGCTTCCACACCATCCAGTCCATCATTGCCATCGGCTCCGGCGGCGTCTTCGGCAAGGGCTGGCTCAAGGGCACCCAGACGCACCTTGAGTTCATCCCCGAGAAGCACACCGACTTCATTTTCGCCGTGTTCTCCGAAGAATTCGGCCTGATCGGCAATGCCGTGCTGCTGGTGCTCTACCTGCTGCTGATCTTCCGCGGGCTGTACATCGCGGCCAACGCGCCGACGCTGTTCTCGCGGCTCCTGGCGGGGTCGATCACGCTGATCTTCTTTACTTATGCCTTTGTGAACATGGGCATGGTGAGCGGCATCCTGCCCGTGGTGGGCGTGCCGTTGCCGCTGATGAGCTACGGGGGAACGGCGCTGGTGACGCTGGGCATGGGCATCGGGATCCTGATGAGTATCTCGCGGCAAAAGCGGCTGATACAGACGTAGGCTTTCTTGCGGATTTGGCCGATTTGGCCGCTGCAATGACACCTCGCTAAGGTATCCTCTCTCCTTTGGAACGTTCACCTCCAAGGGCTCAAATGCGGCGCGTCGTATTCAATCAGAAAGGCGGTGTCGGCAAGTCGACCATCGTCTGCAACCTGGCGGCCATCAGTGCCAGCGAAGGCCTGCGCACCCTGGTCATCGACCTCGATGCGCAAGGCAATTCCAGCCAGTACCTGCTCGGCGCGCACGCCGCCGAGGCCACCCCGACCGTGGCCGACTTCTTCGAGACCGCGCTCACATACAGCTTCAAGCCGCTGGATGTCACCGCGTTCATCCACGCCACGCCGTTCGAAAACCTCGATGTGATGCCCGCCCATCCCGAGCTCGACACGCTGCACGGCAAGCTCGAATCCCGCTACAAGATCTACAAGCTGCGTGACGCGCTGAAAGAACTTGAAGCGGCCTACGACGCCATCTACATCGACACCCCGCCCGCGCTGAACTTCTACACCCGCTCCGCGCTGATCGCCGTGGAGCGCTGCCTGATTCCGTTCGACTGCGACGACTTCTCCCGCCGCGCGCTCTATACGCTGCTCGACAACGTGAAAGAGATCCAGCACGACCACAACGCAGACCTGGAAGTCGAAGGGATCGTGATCAACCAGTTCCAGCCGCGCGCCAGCCTGCCGTTGCAACTGGTGGAGGAACTGGTCAGCGAAGGGTTGCCGGTGCTGAATTCACGGTTGTCGTCGTCCGTGAAGATCCGGGAATCGCATCAGCATGCGATGCCGATGATTCACCTGGATCCGCGGCATAAGCTGGCGTTGGAGTATTTGGCGTTGCATCGGGAGTTGGTGGGGTAGGTGGCGATGATGACGGCGTATCGCTGACCTTGGCCTTCAGGCTGAACTGGCCCGGCGTGATGGCCGGCGTTGATACCCGTCGCACAATCGCGGCATCGCCGCGGACCCCGACACCTTCGAAGTGTCAGCTGAGGGCATCAAGAAAATGAAGCGCCTTGGACAGCGCGGCCGCCCGCGCGCCGAGAGCAAAAGCACCCCGCGCTCGAGATCCGAGAATCGTGACGATTCGGTAGGTCGCCCGGTAGGGCGGTAATCATGTAGTTGCTCTGGAGCGTGAAGTTAGGCAACTGCAACTGCAAAATCAGCTTCAGCTTCAACTTCAACTACTTAACGTCAAAGTCAAAGGCAGTTTCACCTCCCCTTCGGGGAGGCGACCTACTTTTTTGTCTTGCCAAAAAAGTAGGCAAAAAAGGCGCCCCATACGGCCTAGGTAAACCTTGACGGCTCGCTTCGCATCGCGCGTGGGTGTTTCCCGCCTGACTGGC
>NZ_BAAILO010000025.1:0-332 GCF_054589115.1 Cupriavidus sp. 8B
CCGCTTGGATTTCTCCCTTCGCATCGGGACGACAGGTTCCCAAGTTCCTTACTGAAGCCTGAGTCAAAGTCACGCCGCCTTTATGCCGGATGCCGAGTGGGCCGTCAGCAGGCATCGCCCAAACTTGTCCCGGAGCAGGAAAGCCCCCCGGTTTTGACATCGATTATCACGATTACGACACGTCATCAGCGGTTCACTCACGTTCGTCTCTTTGACTCCCACCTGCCGGGGTTTCCCCCCGACTTTTCCAACAACGCTCACCACGAGGGCTCTTTACCCACGCAGCTTGTGGCGGTTTGAAGCCTGCTCCTGCAAGCCGACTTCGAGGGGCC
>NZ_BAAILO010000026.1:0-43627 GCF_054589115.1 Cupriavidus sp. 8B
CACGAAGGAGAGCGGGCACAGGGGCGACGCTTCGCGTCGCGCGCTATCCCTCACCGGCCTGAAGGCCGATGTTTCCCGCGCGAACTGATGAAGATTGCACTGCTAGCGGATCTGTCGCTTCAGGCCAAGGCCATCGCAGACGCCCTCTCTCGCGCCGGCGTGTATTGCCACACCTATCACGCAAGCCGGGAACTCTTCCGTGGCATCGACCAGTCCGGCTACGACGTCCTGCTGATCGACCACGAGCTCGCCGACATGCCTGCCCTGGAAGCCGTGCGCGCGGTGCGCGGCGCCTGGCGCAACGAGGTGGCGGTCATGGTGGTTTCCAACCGGCGCGACGAAGACTCGGTCGTCAGTACCCTGCAGGCGGGCGCCGACGACTACATGATCCGCCCGCTGCGCGCGCGCGAGCTGGTAGCCCGGCTGCAGGCGCTGCAGCGCCGCACCGCCTCGCGCCGGCAAGCGCCAAACCCGGACATGACAGTCGGGCTCTATTCACTGGATTGCCTGGCGCACGAGGCCGTGTTCCAGGGGCGCCGGCTCTCGCTGACCCCGAAGGAGTTCGACCTGGCCATGTTGCTGTTTGCCAACGTCGGCCGTGTCTTGTCCCACGCCCATATCGAACGCGCGATCTGGGGCTTTTCGCTGCCGCCGTTATCCCGCGCGCCGGCGAGCCTGGTATCGCGCCTGCGCAGGGCGCTGGAGCTGCATCCGCGCAATGGCCTGGTGATCACGGTGGTGTATGGCCAGGGCTATCGCCTGGATGAGGCCGGCGCGCGGACGTCGTGGCCTGGCCCGCCCAGCGCTGGGCTGAGCGCTGGGCGCGGCGCCGGCCGGCCGAGGTAGTAGCCCTGCCCAAAGGGCACGCCGAGATCGCGCAGCACCGCGAGCTCATCGGCGTCCTCGATGCCTTCGGCGATCACCGCGCCACCCAACGCATTGACCAGGGCCAGCACCGTGCGCACTATCTCAAGCCGGCGTGGGCAAGTGCCGATGCCCCGCACCAGCGATTTGTCGAGCTTGGTGTAATGCGGCGCGAGGTGGACCAGCCGGTCGAGATTGGCATGGCCGGTACCGAAATCATCGAGCGCGTACTGCATGCCCAGTTCGCAGAGCACGGCCATGGCCTGCCCGAAGCGCTCCGCGTCCTCGATGGGCGTTTGCTCCGTGACCTCGATCACTACCCGATCCGGTGCGATGCTGTTCGCCACCAGTGCCCGCATGGCACCCCCGCCGTCGGCCAGCAGGTAGCGCAGGGCCATGGCGCTGAAGTTGAGGAACAGCTTGCCGCGCAAGCCATTCGCAAGGCAAGTGGACAGCCCCGTGCGCGCCGCCTGCAACTCCAGTTCGATGGTCTCGGCCTCGTCGCGAGCCAGGCGGAACAAGGCATCCGGCATGGCCAGCGGCGAATCGGCAGGCCCCCGGACCAGCGCCTCGTAGCCCAGCACCTGGCCGGTGCCGAGCAGCACTATCGGCTGGAAGACGGCGTGGAGCGGCGGCAAGCGTAGCCGCGGCACGGGCGCGCCAGCCAGGGGGGAGGCAATCTGCATGGACGGAGTGAACGTGACGTGGGGAGGCGCGGCGCCAGGCGCAAGAAGCTGGTGAGTCGATGTGACTCGCCCTCTATTTCATGTCAAGGATGTGTCACGCGGATGACAAAGCCGATTACCCCTGCGCAATGCCGGGATGTCATCCATGCGTCACAGGTTGCAGCGAGCATGCAAGCCATAACAAAGTCATGCCGTCGCCCGCGGCAAGCCGGCGCTACAAGCTGGCGCGCGAGATGGCGGCACCCCAGGGTCAGCAAATGGGCCGCGTGGTCCATCGGAGTCTCAACCGTGTTGCAAGCCATCAACCTTCGCCTTCCACGCCGCGCCGGCCGGCGCATGCCCGCTTGGCTGGGCCGGCTTCCGCTCAGCGCGCGCATGTGCGCGGCGTTTGCACTGGTCTATGTGTTCGGCGCCGTGGTGGGGCTGACGGGCATCTTCAGCCTGGTCTCGGTCAAGCAGATGACCGATACGCTCTATCAACGCGATATGCAGGGCGCCATCGCCGCGGAACGCGCGCAATCGGCGCTTGCCCGCCTGGGCCGCGCCCAGCTTGCGCTGACCATGGCCACCAGCGGCACCGAGCGCGATGGCGCAGCGGCCGACATCGATAGCGCCCTCGCCCGCCTCGACCAGGCCCTTGCCACGGTCCGCACGGCCGCGCCCGCGCAGGCAAAGGCGCTGCAAGCCGAACGCGACAGCGCCGCGGCGATGCTGCGCGACTATGTCACGCTGCTGCGCAAGCAGCCGCTCGACGCCCTGCAGTTCGACAGCGCCGTCTCGGTCGACGGCCATTTTCTTGGCGAGCAATTGCAGAAGCTGGCCGATCTGGTCGAGGTCACGCGCAAGCAGCAGGAGCAGCAGGCCGCCGATACGGTAGCCACGGTGACTGCCAGCCAGTTACGCGCCCAGGCCATGATGGTTGGCATGCTGGTGGCGAGCCTTGCCGCGGCGGCGGCGCTGGCCTGGTTTGCCTCGCGCCTGCTGCTTTCGGAATTGGGCGGCGAGCCGGCGGACGCGGCCAAGGTCGCCAGCCGCATCGCCTCGGGCGACCTGCAGCAAGCCGTGCGCGTGCGCCCCGGCGACGACCACAGCCTGATGAGCCTGCTGGCGCGCATGCGGGACCAGCTCGCCGGCGTGCTGGAGGGGATCCAGCTCTCCGCAGCCGAGATCACCGCGGCCAGCGAAGGCATTGCCAGCGGCAATCACGATTTGTCGCGCCGGACCGCACTGCAGGCGGCCGCCCTGGCCGCCGCCGCCGACAGCGTCGCCAGCCTCACCACGTTGGTAGGGCAAGCCCACGCCCAGGCTACTGAATCCAGCGCCATGGCACGCCAGGCACGCGAAGCCACCGACGCCGGCATGGCCGTGGTGAGCGAGATGAGCGGTGCCATGGACACGGTGAACCAGCACTCGCGCAATATCGCGGAAATGGTCGAGGTGATCGAGAGCATTGCCTTCCAGACCAACATCCTGGCGCTCAACGCCGCCGTGGAAGCGGCCCGCGCGGGCGAGGCCGGGCGCGGCTTCGCCGTGGTTGCGCAGGAGGTGCGCGGGCTGGCGCAGCGCAGCGCCAACTCCGCCCGCGAGATTCGTACCACCATTGGCCAGGCCAGCTCGGAGATCGCCCGTGGGGCACGGCTTAGCGGGCAAGTGGTCAGCGCCATGAGCGGCATCGAGCAGGCGGTAGGCCAAAGCCACCGGTTGGCCGAGCGGCTGTGCGGGGTGGCTGACGAGCAGGCGCGCGGCATCCGCTCGGTTGGCGAGGCGGTGGCCCAGCTCGACCAGACCAGCCGGCAGAACGCCGAACTGGTCGAAGCCGTCACCGTGCAGGCGGCCAGCCTGGATGAGCAAGCGGCAGGCCTGTCAGCTGGGGTCGCGCGCTTTCGGTTCTGAGGCTGGACAATCAGTGTTCTGCAATGCAGAACACTGATTCCACGGTGCAGTTGACGCATGAGGCGATCGGTGGGACCATTCCGCCATCGAAAAATCCGGCGGCCCACGCCGGACGCCTTATCTGGAGACCGTGATGAGTAGCACCCCCACGCCCGCCGCGCACGCGCCGGCTGCCGCCCCCTCCACTTCGCCTTCCACTTCATTCTCTCGCTTGCACCAGACCATCGGCCCCTGGGTCCAGAGCCATCCCGAGCGCGTGGCCCTGATGGACGCCGAGCGGTCCCTGCGCTACGGCGAGCTGGACGGCGCCATTGCCGAAACCGCCCGCGCACTGGCTGACGTCGGCGTGCGCGGCGGCGATCGCGTGGTACTGGTGACCGAGAACAGCGTGGGCTGCGCGGTGCTGATCCTGGCGCTTAGCGCGCTGGACGCGTGGGCCGTGCCGGTCAATGCCCGCCTGTCCGCCCGCGAGATCGACAACATCATCGAGCACTCGGGCGCGCGCGTCGCCCTCTACCTTGACAACGCCCATCCTGACGCACGCGAGCACGGTCTCGCGCGCGGCGCGCAGCCGGCCACATGGCCGCATGCGGGCAAGCTGCTGCTCGGCGTGCTCAATGCAGCCGCCGTGGCCGAGCCGGTGGACGGAGCGGCGCGCGACCAGGTTGCCGCGCTGATCTACACCACCGGCACCACCGGCGCCGCCAAGGCCGTGATGCTGACGCACGCCAACCTGATGTTCATCGGCCGCTCCAACCGCCTGCAGGCGCGCGTGCAGCCGGGAGACCGGGTCTACGGCGTGCTGCCGATCTCGCACGTCTACGGCCTCTCCGTGCTGCTGGTGGGCCCGCTCTCCAACGGCGCCACGGTGTTCTACGAACCGCGTTTCCGCCCCGAGAAGCTGGCGCACGCGCTGGTCGCGGAGCAGCTCACCGTGCTGCATGGCGTGCCCGCCATGTACGCCAAGCTGATCGAATGGAGCCGCGCCCAGGCAACCCCGCTGCAAGCGCCCGCGCTGCGCATGGCGCAATCGGGCGGCGCACCGCTTACCGCCACGCTCAAGGCGGCGTTTGAAGCCAGCTTCGGCATCATCCTGCACAACGGCTATGGCATGACCGAGACCTCGCCCACGGTCTGCCAGACCCGGGTGGAGTCGCCGCGCACGGATTGCTCGGTGGGCCCGGTGGTACCGGATGTGGAGATCCGCCTGGGCGAGCCCCTGCCCGATGGCAGTGGCGAGCTGCTGGTGCGCGGCCCCAACGTGATGAAGGGCTACTACCGCCGCCCCGACCTGACCGCGCAGGTGATCGACGCCGACGGCTGGCTGCACACCGGCGACCTGGCCCGCATCGACGCCGACGGCGCCGTCTCCATCGTGGGGCGCTCCAAGGAAATCATCATCCACTCCGGCTTCAACGTGTACCCGGAGGAAGTCGAGCAATCGATCAACGCCTACCCGGCCGTGCTGCAGTCGGCGGTGGTGGGACGCGCGGTGGAAGGCAACGAGGAAGTCATCGCCTTCGTGGAAGTGCGCGAGGGCATGACGCTGGACCAGGCCGCGCTGCGCGCGTTCCTGCGTGAGCAGCTGTCGCCCTACAAGATCCCGGCCGAAGTCAGGATCGTGGCCCACCTGCCGGCCGCGCCGTCCGGCAAGATCCTCAAGGCCAAGCTGCGCGAGTTGCTGGCCAGCGCAGGCTGAGACGGAAAGCCAGCAACCCCAAGCCAGCCGAGGCCACCCATGTCCGACCCGCAGACCGAAGCCATACCGCAGCACAAGGAAGACCGGCATTTCGTGACCGCGCTGGCGCGGGGCCTCGACGTGCTGGCGAGTTTCCGCAGCTTCGAGACGCGGCTGGGCAACGCCGAGCTGGCGCAGCGCTGCGACTTGCCGAAATCGACCGTGTCGCGCCTCACGCATACGCTGACCGAGCTGGGCTACCTGCGGCTGGACCCGCAGCAGGCCAAGTACCAGCTCGGCAGTTCGGCGCTGGCCCTGGCGCCCGCGGCGCAGCATGGCGTGGATATGCTGGCCGTGGTGCGGCCGTTCATGCAGGAGCTGGCCGACCTGTCCCAAGGCGTGACGTCGCTGATCGTGCGCGATCGGGCGCAGATGCTGATCTTTGAGAACTGCCAGTCGGAGTCGTACCTGACGTTGCGGGTGGCGGTCGGCACGCGCATTTCCGGGCTGACCTCGGCCGCCGGGCGTGCCTACCTGGAAGCGTTGCCCGCCCTGGAGCAACGGCAAGCGCTGGCTGCCTTCCGGCAACACGACGGGATGGATGCCGCCAGCGCGCAAGCCATTGTGGCGCGCAGCCGCGCGGAGGTGGAAGGCCAGGGCTGCACCACGTCGTTTGGCGAATGGCTGCCGGACATCAACTCGATCGCCGCCGCGTTCCGGCCCGGCCCGGCGCTGCCGCCGATGACGCTGTCATGCAGCGGCCCGAGTGCCATCGTGCCGGCCGGGCTCTTGCTTGAGACGGTGCGTCCGCGCCTGGTCGAGAGCATTCGCGGCATCGAAGCCGCGCTGCGCGCGCAGGAGCGCTAGGCGCCGACGCCTCAGCGGCCATCCGCGCCGGGCGGCGGGTCACCTTTCTGGCTCCCGGTACCATTGTCGAGACGCACAGCCCCACGCCATCCACGCCATCCACGCAATTTACCAACCAACCGGAACCCGACCATGGCCACACTGATTGCCGCCGACGCGAACGCCGCAGCCACCACCGCACTGAGCGAGCAGGACCTGCGCCTGCTGCGCGAGGCCATCCGCCTGTCGGAGGCGTCCCGCGCGCGCGGGCGGCATCCCTTTGCCGCGCTGGTGGCGGACGCCGACGGCAATATCATCGCCAGCGCCGGCAACAACTCAATGCCGCCTGAGGGCGACCCTACCCAGCATGCCGAACTGGCCGCCGCGGCCGAAGCCGCCCGCAAGCTGTCCGCGCAGGCGCTCGCCAGCGCTACGCTCTACACCAGCGCGGAGCCCTGCTGCATGTGCGCCGGCGCCATCTACTGGTGCAACATCGGCCGGGTGGTGTACGCGCTATCCGAGCACCGGCTGCTGACGCTGACTGGCGCGCACCCCGAGAACCCCACCTTCTCCCTGCCCTGCCGCGAGGTCTTCGCGCGCGGGCAGCACAGCGTTGCCGTGCTGGGCCCCGCGCTGGAGGACGAAGCGGCGCGGGCGCACGCGGGCTTCTGGCAGGGCTGAACTCGCCTCGCCCAGGCCCAGCCTAGCGCTTGCATCAAGCCAGCGGCGCCGGCGCCGACATGCCGAACTTCTCCAGCCAGGGCTTGAGCTGCGGCAGGATGGCAGGGTTCAGCGCCACCCCATCGCGCAGCTGGCGCGCCTTGCGTTCGAGCGCGCCCTGTCCCGGCAGGCGCACGCGATCCACGCCCGGGCGCGGCGGATTGTCCGTGCAGGCTCGCGCAATCCAGCCCATTTGTTCCGCAAAGGCGTCTTCGCCGGCAAAGGCAGATGGGTCCAGTATCTGCAGGAACACGGTATTGCCCCAGCGCTTGCCCGGATCGTCGCGGCCATGGCCGGACAGGCCGGCGGTCAGCGCTTCCACCATCAGCGACAGCGCATAACCCTTGTGGCCGGCGTCCAGCCCGCCCAGCGGCAGGATCGATCCCGCGTGCGGCGGGAACATGACGGCAGGGTCGTCGCTGGCGTTGCCGTTCTCATCGATCAGCCACTGATGCGGCAGGCGCTTGCCTTCCTTGTAGAGCCGCGTGGTCAAGCCAACCGTGGTGATCGAGGTGGAAACATCGATCAGCACCGGGCCGTCGGGCGTGGGGAAACCCGCCGCCACCGGGCTGGGCGAGAACACCGGGCGGGTGCCGCCGAATGGCGCCACGGTCATGGCGGCGGGCGCCGACGAGTACAGCAGCATGACAAAGCCCGCCCGCGTGGCGCGCTCCAGGTACGCCGCCAGGCACGCAATATGGTGTGCGCGGCGGATGGTGACGGTACCGGTGCCGTAGTCGCGCGCCCGCGCCATCGCGCTTTCCATGGCGCGCAGCGTCAGCCACGGCCCCGGCAGGCGCTTGCCGTCCCAGGTGGCCACGGCGGCGCGGTTGGCCAGCACGTCGTAGTCCTCCTTGACCGCCATGCTGCCGCTTTCGATCTCTGCCAGGTAGGTGGGCAGCAATTGCAGGCCGTGCGTGTCGTGGCCCATCAGGTCGCCTTCGACCAGGATGTCCGCCACGTCGGCGGCCCGGTCGGCGGGCATGCCCGCGCGCTCGAACATGGCCTGTGCCATGGTGCGCAGCGCGGCGGCGTCATGGCGCACGATGACTGGGGGTTGGCTTTGCATAGGGGCTCCGTCAGATCGGGCGCGACCGGCGCGCCCAGGGTTTTACTCGTTGACCGATACGCCGGCCGCCTTGACGACCTTTTCCCAGCGCGCCTTCTCGGCCAGCGCGAAGGTCTGGAATTCAGCGGCGGGCTTCGGGTCCGGCTCGGCGCCGGCATTGACCAGCTGCTCGCGGAACTCGGGCCTGCGCATGGCTGCCATCACCGCATCGCTCACCTTGGACACGATCTCGCGCGGCGTGCCGGCGGGGGCAAACAGCCCGAACCACGAGCCGGTCACAAAGCCCGGCAGGCCGGCCTCTTCCATCGTCGGCACATTGGGCAGCGCGCTCATGCGCTGGGTGCCGGTCACGGCAAGCGCCTTGAGCTTGCCGGACTTGACGAAGGGCAGCGAGGTCGGCGCGTTATCGAACATGATCTGCACCTGCCCGCCCATCAGGTCCGTCACCGCCAGCACGCTGCCCTTGTACGGCACGTGCACCATCTGGGTTCCGGTCATGACCTTGTATAACTCGCCCGACAGGTGAATCGAGCTGCCCGCGCCCGACGAGGCAAAGGTGGCCTTGCCGTTTTCGCTCTTCACGAACTGCGTGAGCTCCTTGACGTTCTTCGCCGGCACGGCGGGATTGACCACCAGGATATTCGGCACCGAGGCGACCATCGCCACGGCGGTGAAATCCTTGGTCGTATCGTAGGGCATCTTGCGATAGAAGCTGGCGTTGATCGCATTGGTGCCAACCGTGCCCATCAGGAAGGTGTAGCCGTCCGGCGCCGACTTGGCGACGATGTCCGCGCCGATATTGCCCGAGGCCCCCGGGCGGTTTTCCACCACCACCGGCTGGCCCAGCGCCTTCTGCAGGTCGCGCCCGATCAGCCGCGCCACGATATCCGTATTGCCGCCGGCGGCAAACGGTACCACCACGCGGATCGGCTTGGACGGATAGGTGTCCGCCTGCACGGGCAACGCCACGCACGCGGCGGTGGCGGCCAGGACGGCCAGCAGCGCGCGGCGCGACGGCTTGTAGCTTTGATGCATGGGTGTCTCCTTTGTGGTTCTTGTTGTGGTGCGTGGTGCGTGGTGCGTGGTGCGTGGTGCGTGGTGCGTGGTGCACGGTACCCGGTGCGCTCAGTGCGATGCACCCGGCAGCAGCCGGCCCGGGTTCATCAGGCCGTGCGGGTCCAGCGCCTGCTTGATCTTTTGCATCAGCGCCAATTCCACGCCGGATTTGTAGTGCGCGTTCTTGTCGACCTTCAACTGGCCGATGCCATGCTCGGCCGAGATCGAGCCGCGCACGCGGTGCACGGCCTCGTATACCAGCGCGCTGATGGCCGCGCCGTTGGCCCGCACGAACGCCGGCTGCGGCACGCCGTACGGTGCGCTGACGTTGTAGTGCAGGTTGCCGTCGCCCAGATGGCCAAAGGCCAGCACGCGTGCGCCGGGGTTGGCGGCCACGATGGCGGCGCTGGTGTGCGCAATGAACTCGCCAATCGCAGAGATCGGCACCGAGATATCGTGCTTGAGGTTGTCGCCCTCCAGCGACTGGGCTTCGGGCAGGTGATGGCGGATCCGCCACAGGCCATCGGACTGCGCGAGCGAGGCGGCAATGGCGGCGTCCGCCACGATGCCCGCCTCGAAAGCCTCTTCCATCAGTTCGCTGAAAGCCTGCGTGGCGCGCGCCTCGCTGTGCGGGTCGCTGCTTTCCAGCAGGACATACCAGGGATGCGCTTGTTCGAAGGGCGCGCGGCAGTCCGGGAAATGTCGCGCCACCAGAGCCACGCACACGCCGCTCATCAGCTCGAACGCCGTCAGAGTGGCGGCCAGCCGGCGCTGGGCCAGTTCCAGCAGGCGCAGTGCCGCGTGCGGATCGCTCACCGCCGCCAGCGCGGTCATGCGCGCGGCCGGGCGCGGAAACAGCTTGAGGGTGGCGGCGGTGATCACGCCCAGCGTGCCCTCCGCGCCGATAAAGAGCTGTTTGAGGTCGTAGCCGGTGTTGTCCTTGCGCAGGCCGCGCAGGCCGTCCCAGATCTCGCCATCCGGCGTCACCACTTCCAGCCCCAGGCACAGCTCGCGCGTATTGCCGTAGCGCAGCACCTGCACCCCGCCCGCATTGCTGGCGAGATTGCCGCCGATGGTGCAACTGCCCTCCGCGCCGAGCGACAGCGGGTACAAGCGGCCCGCTTCCTGCGCCGCCTGCTGGACGGCGGCCAGGATGCAGCCCGCCTCGGCGGTGAGCGTGTTGTTGATCGGATCGATCTCGCGGATACGGTTCAGCCGCGCCGTGGACAGCACCAGCGCGCGGCCGCCGTCGTCGGGGATGGCGCCGCCCACCATGCCGGTATTGCCCCCCTGCGGCACCAGCGGCACCTGGCGCGCCGCGCACCAGCGCACCACGGCCGCCACGTCGGCCGTGGTATCGGGCTGGGCCACCGCCAGCGCGCGGCCGGTCCAGCTGCGGCGCCAGTCGGTGAGAAACGGCGCGGTGTCTTCAGGTGCGCTCAGCAAGCGGCCGGCAAACCGGCTGCGCAAGTCGGCCAGCGTGGCATCGGTCATGGGGTGTCTCCTGTCTTGTATTTTGCTTTTTTGTTTTTTAGTCCGCGATCCGCATCGTCGGGGTGATCTGGCGCGGGTCCGTGACCAGTTCCAGCACCGCGGGCTTGCCCGCTGCCTGGGCCCGGGCAAAGGCCGCGGCAAAGTCCTCCGTACGCGTCACGCGCTCTGCCCAGGCCCCGCACGACTGCGCCATCGCCACGAAATCCGGGCTCGGGATATCCGTGCCGCTGACGCGCCCTGGATAGCGCTTCTCCTGGTGCATGCGGATGGTGCCGTACATGCCGTTGTTGACCACCACCACGATCAGGTTGGCACCATACTGCGCGGCCGTGGCCACCTCCTGCGGGTACATCAGGAAGCAGCCGTCGCCGGCAAAGCACACCACCGTGCGCTGCGGGTCGCGCAGCTTGGCAGCGACCGCCGCGGGCAGGCCGTAGCCCATGGCGCCGCAGGTGGGGGCCAGCTCGGTGCGCGGCTGGCGATAGGCATAGTAGCGATGCAGCCAGACCGTGTAGTTGCCGGCGCCGTTGGTCAGCACGGCGTCATCGGGCAAGACCCGGTCCAGGTGCGCGATCACCGCGCCCATATCCACGCCGGTGAGCTGCGGATGCGGCTTGGCCGAAGCCGCGAATGCGCAATGCGCGTCGCGCGCGGCGCTGGTCCATTCGCCCCAGCGCACGGCCGCCGGCGGCGTAAGCGCGGCCAGCATGGCCGCGCCGGGCTCGATGCCGGCGTGGATGGCCAGCTCTGGCTGGTACACGCGGCCCAGCTCGGCGCTGTCGGCGTGCAGGTGGATCAGGCGCTGGCGCGGTTGCGGCGCTTCCAGCAAGGTGTAGCCGTCGGTGGCGATATCGCCCAGCCGCGTGCCGAAGGCCAGGATCACGTCGGCATTGCGCACGCGCTGGGCCAGCGCGGGGTTGACCCCCAGGCTGAGGTGGCCGACATAGTGCGGATCGCGGTTGTCGAACACATCCTGGCGGCGGAAGACGCAGGCTACCGGCAGGTTCCAGCGCTGCACGAAGGCCGCGAAATCGGCAGCCGCCTGCGCGCTCCAGTTAGCCCCGCCGGCAATCACCAGCGGGCGCTGGGCACCGGCCAGCGCGGCGGCCAGCGCATCGGCATCGGCCGCGCGCGGTGCTGCCGCCACCGGGCGATAGCGCCTGGTATCGGCCACTTCGCACAGGCCGTCCAGCACGTCCTCGGGCAGCGAGATCACCACCGGGCCGGGCCGGCCCGAGGTGGCGCACTGGAACGCCCGCGCCACCAGTTCCGGGATGCGCGCCGGATCCTCGATCTCCACCACCCACTTGGCGATGGAGCCGAACATGGCGCCGTAGTCGACTTCCTGGAAGGCTTCACGGCCCTTGTGGCCGCGGGCGATCTGGCCAACGAAGAGCAGCATGGGCGTGGAATCCTGCGCTGCGATATGCACGCCGATGCTGGCGTGGGTGGCGCCCGGGCCGCGCGTGACAAAGCAGATGCCCGGCCGGCCCGTGAGCTTGCCGTCGGCCTCGGCCATATTGGCCGCCGCGCCTTCGTGCTTGCAGACGATCAGGTCGATGGCCGGCTGGTCGTGCAGCGCATCAAGGACATCCAGGAAACTCTCCCCCGGCACGCAGAAGATGCGCTCGGCGCCGTGGATGCGCAGCGCGTCCACCAGGACCCGGCCGCCTGAGCGGGCCGCCGGCTTGGTGGAAGATGAAGAGGAAGGCGTGGTAGCTGCAACGGATGGGCTGGTCATGGCAGAGAAGAAATGGTGCAGTGCGATCAGGCCGAGGCCGGAATGGGACGGATCCGGAAAGGACCGGGAACGTAGCGATTGTTATGTCGCAGACGCCTTGGGCGCTTGGCTTAAGGCGCATTTCTGTTATGCGTAAAACGCAAGGCTACTGCCGCGGCACGCGTGTAGATTGTTGCCAGGCGATCCCACCCTGCCACATGCGCCGCTTGCAAGAGCATAGCGGCCGCGTCACGCAGCGCAAAGGACGATGGCCAAGACAAAAATACAACGGAGACCAAGACATGCTTCTGCACCTGCGGCCCTTCCGGGCCAGCCAGCCAGCCCATCAGTCCCATCCGGTTTTCCGTTATCGCCTCGCCTTTGGCCTGCTCGCCAGCGCCCTGGCCGCCGTTGGCGCGCTGCCGGCCCATGCGCAGGACGCCTGGCCGACCAAGCCGGTCAACTATGTGGTTCCCTTTGCCGCGGGCGGTACCACCGACGTGCTGGGCCGCCTGATCGGCCAGCGCCTGTCGCAGATGATCGGGCAGCCGGTGGTGGTGGAGAACCGCGCCGGCGCGGGCGGCAACATCGGCTCCGACTACGTGGCCAAGGCCGCGCCGGACGGCTACACCCTGGTCGGCGGCACCATCAGCTCGCACTCGATCAATGTGAGCCTGTACCCGAAGATGCCATACGACCCGATCAAGAACTTCCAGCCCGTGGCCCTGATCGGCACGCTGCCCAACCTGCTGGTGGTCAACGCCAACAGCCCGTGGAAGAGCGTGCAGGACGTAATCGCCGCTGCCAAGGCCAAGCCCGATGCGATCTCCTTCGGCTCGGCCGGCAACGGCACCTCGCAGCACCTGGCCGGCGAGCTGTTCTCCAGCATGGCGGGCGTCAAGCTGCTCCACGTGCCGTTCAAGGGCAGCAGCCCGGCCGTGCAAGCCTTGCTGGGCAACCAGGTCGATGTCTTGTTCGAGAACAGCGTGGCCGCCATGCCGATGATCCAGTCCGGCAAGTTCCGCGCGCTGGCCACCACCGCCGCCAAGCGCGCCCGCGAACTCCCGGATGTGCCGACCGTGGCAGAGGCCGGCGGCCCGAAACTGCGAGGCTACGAGATCGTTTCCTGGCAAGCCGTGTTCGCCCCCGCCGGCACGCCCGCGCCCATCGTCAACCGCCTTGCCGCGGACATCGGCAAGATCATCCAGGAACCCGACATGCGCGCACGCCTTGCCTCGCTCGGCATCGAGCCGTCCGGCGCCGGCCCGGCCGAACTGGGCGCGTTCCAGAAGAGCGAAGTGGCCAAGTGGGCGCAACTGATCAAGAGCGCCAACATCCGGCCGGAATGACGCCAGCGCATGGCTCGCATGGCTTGCCGGGTACCCAAGCCGGGCCCGGCGGCTTATCATGGGGGCCGCCTTGTCCCGCCCATCCCTCCTTCTTCTTTCGAACCGCAAGCCCATGAGTGAACACCGCATCCCGACTCCCGC
The DNA here is from genome assembly GCF_054589115.1 of Cupriavidus sp. 8B. Taxonomy (NCBI): domain Bacteria; kingdom Pseudomonadati; phylum Pseudomonadota; class Betaproteobacteria; order Burkholderiales; family Burkholderiaceae; genus Cupriavidus; species Cupriavidus sp. 8B. The sequence goes on from NZ_BAAILO010000026.1 coordinate 13,517, forward strand.
CCTCCATCAATGGGTGGTCGATCTCTGGCTCGCCGCCGGCTCCGATGCTCGCGAGGCCCGCCTGACCGCCGACCACCTGGTCGGCGCCAACCTGTCCGGCCACGACTCGCACGGGGTCGGCATGATCCCGAAGTACGTGATGTCCTGGCTGGGCGAGCAGCTTCAGCTGAACCAGCGCGTGAGCGTAGTGCACGAGGCCGGCGGCATCCTGAGCCTGGACGGCAATCGCGGCATGGGCCAGGCGGTGACCGAGGAAGCCATGCGCCTGGCCATCGAGCGCGCGCGCGAGCACGGCGTGTGCGTGCTGGGCCTGCGCAGTGCGCACCATCTTGGCCGGGTCGGCCACTGGGCCGAGCAGGCGACCGCTGCCGGCATGATCTCTATCCACTTCGTCAATGTACTATCCAAGCCGATCGTGGCCCCGCATGGCGGCTACGAGGCACGCTATGGCACCAACCCGTTCACCATCGGCGTGCCGGTGGCCGGCGGCGAGCCGCTGGTGATGGATTTCGCCACCAGCGCGATCGCACTGGGCAAGGTGCGCGTGGCCAACAACAAGGGCGTGCCAGTGCCCCCGGGCTGCCTGCTCGACACAGAAGGCCATCCCACCGACGACCCCGCCGTGATGTTCCCGCCCGCCGGCGAGGCGCAAGGCGCGCTGCGGCCCTTTGGCGAGCACAAGGGCTATGTGCTGGCGGTAATGTGCGAGTTGCTAGGCGCGGCCGTCACGGGCGGCCACACCATCCGCCCGCAGACCCTGACCCACGAGCACGCGGTCTGGAACAATATGCTGGCCATCGTGTTCGACCCCGAGCGCCTGGGCAGCAGCACCACCTTCGGCCATGAAGTGCAGGCCTTCGTCGACTGGCTGCGCTCATCGCACCTGCAGCCCGGCACCGACGCCATCCTGCTGCCCGGCGAGCCCGAGCGCGCATGGCGCTGCGCCCGCGCCGAGTTCATGCCGGTGGACAGCGGCACGCTGGCCCAGCTCGACGACGCCGCGGCGCGCGTGCAGGCAGCACGCGGCAAATCGCCCGGCCCGCTGTCCCGGCTGGCGGTGGACTGATCCACCCGCCCCGGCGACCCACCGAACCTTTCAGGCCTAGCCATCATGCCGCACCTAATCATTGAAATTACCGAAAACACCCGCCTCACCTGCTCGCAGGAAGAGTTGCTGGACGAAGCCAATGCCGCGCTGCTGGCTTCCGGCCAGTTCGGCGAGCCGGACATCAAGTCGCGCTGCATCACGCTGACCTCCTACCGCCAGGGCACCGAAGCGCGCGAACGCGCCTTCGTCCATGCGCGCCTGCACATCCTGGACGGCCGCGAGCTGGACGTGCGCCAGGCGCTGAGCAGAGCGATCTGCGAGGTCATCGCCGACGCCGTGCGCCCTGCCAACGCGGAAGACAGCGTGCAGGTCAGCGTGGAAGTGGTCGAGATGGAACGCGCCAGCTTCACCAAGCAGATCGTCAGCGGCTCGCACTGAAGCACCGGGCAAGCCAGCAGACAGGCAGACAAGCAGCAACGATGGCCCCGAAGCCTCCCCGAGGCTGGATGACATCAGCTGCGGCGAGATCCTCGACGGTACCGCCACCATACAAAGCATGGGCGAACGCATCTTCTTGCAGATCCTTGCCGCGGCCTCCGGCCAGCGCACCAAGAGTGAGTTGCTGGGCCTGGGCGACCAGGAGTTCGCGCCTTGGCAGATCGGCATCACAGGCTGACGCATTCGCCTTCGACACTGAAAACAGGAATACCAACGCAATGTCCACCCTCCCGTACTCGAACCTGCCCTCGCCCCTGCCTAACCGCTTCCGTGCCGACGTGCTGGCTCACAAGCGCGTGATCGGCTGCTGGTGCTCGCTGGGCAACGCCACCACCACCGAGATCCTGGGCCTGGCCGGCTTCGACTGGCTGCTGCTCGACGGCGAGCACTCGCCCAACGACGTGCTCACCTTCATCCCGCAACTGATGGCCCTGCAAGGCAGCGTGAGCGCGCCGGTAGTGCGCCCGCCCGCCAACGATCCGGTCCTGATGAAGCGCCTGCTGGACATCGGCTTCTATAACTTCCTGATTCCCTTTGTGGAAAGCGCCGAACAGGCCGAGCGCGCGGTCAGCGCCACCCGCTACCCGCCTGCAGGCGTGCGCGGCGTGTCGTCGGTCCAGCGCAGCAACCGCTATGGCACGGTGCCGGAGTACTTCAGCCAGATCAACGACAATATCTGCGTGCTGGTACAGATCGAAAGCCAGAAGGGCGTGGATGCGGCCGACGAGATCTGCGCGGTGGATGGCGTGGACGGCATCTTTATCGGCCCGAACGACCTGGCGGCTGCCTGCGGCCACCTCGGCAATCCGAATCACCCCGAAGTGCAGGCGCAGGTGGCGCGCATCTTCGAGGCCGCCAAGCGCGCCGGCAAGGCCGTGGGCACGCTGACGCCGGTAGAAGCCGACGCGCGCCGCTACCTGGACATGGGCGCGAGCTTCGTGGCGGTAGGCCTGGACCAGAATATCTTCCGTAGCGCGACGCAAGCGCTGCGCGATCGTTTCGCCAGCTAAGCGCTGCATCGGGTGGCATCTAGCTGCATCCGGCACCAAGAGAGGACTGACATGAGCAAGATCGGATTCATCGGACTGGGCGTGATGGGTACGCCCATGGCGCAGCACCTGCTGGCAGGCGGCAACACGCTTTATGTGCACTCGCGCAGCGGCCCGCCCAAGGCGTTGCTAGATGCCGGCGCCAAAGCCTGCGCCAACGCCACCGAGGTCGCGCAGCAAAGCGATGTGATCTTCCTCATGCTGCCCGACACACCCGACGTGGAGCGCGTGCTGTTCGGCGAGAACGGCGTGGCGGCGGGCCTCTCCAAAGGCAAGACCGTGGTGGACATGAGTTCCATTTCGCCAATCGACACGCGCATCTTTGCCGGGAAGATCGAAGCGCTGGGCTGCGACTATGTGGACGGCCCCGTGTCCGGCGGCGAAGTCGGCGCCAAGGCTGCGACGCTATCGATCATGGCCGGCGGCAAGCAGGACGTGTTCGACCGCGTGCTGCCGCTGCTCAAGCTCATGGGCAAGAACATCACGCTGGTGGGCGGCGTGGGCGACGGCCAGGTCGCCAAGGTGGCCAACCAGGTCATCGTGGCCCTCACCATCGAAGCCGTGGGGGAAGCCCTGGTGCTCGCCGCCAAGGCCGGCGCGGACCCCGCCCGCGTGCGCGAGGCGCTGATGGGCGGCTTCGCCAGCTCGCGCATCCTGGAAGTGCATGGCGAGCGCATGATCAAGCGCACCTTCGATCCGGGATTCCGCATCGAACTGCACCAGAAGGACCTCAACCTCGCGCTCTCCACGGCAAGCAAGCTGGGCGTGAGCCTGCCCAACACCGCCTCGTGCCAGCAACTGTTCAATGTGTGCGGCGCGCTCGGCGGCGCCAAATGGGACCATTCCGGCCTGGTGCGCGCGCTCGAGCATATGTCCGGGCACGCCATCGGCGACAAGGCCTGATGCCAGGGACTGCGGCCGCCGGCACGACGACATGACCACCGCGATGAACTCCGAGGATCTGGCCTGCTTCGTCTGCGTCGCCAACACGCAAAGCATCTCGCGCGCCGCGCTCGAAATGGGCGCGGACCAGTCCACCGTAAGCCGGCAGATCGCCCGGCTGGAGGCCGCGCTGGATACCCGCCTGTTCCACCGCAGCGGACGCGGCGTGGTGCTGACCGAAGCTGGCCAGACGTTGATCGTCTACGCGCGGCAGGTAGCGGCCACGCTGGCCGAAGCCCGTGAAGCCATCCGCGCGTCCTCCGCGCAAGGCCCGGCGCAACTGGTGATCGCGGCGCAGCCCACCATCGCCAACACCGCGTTCGCCAGCATCGGCACCGCGCTCAAACAGCGCTTTCCCGCGACCAAGGTGCGCTTTGTCGAAGGACTGGCCAGCCCTGTGCTGGCCTGGCTGGCGGCTGGCGAGATTGACGTTGCCTTGCTCTATCTGCCTGAGCAGCAAGGCGCGCTGAAGGTCGACATCCTGCTGGAAGAAGACCTGACGCTGGTCACGCCGACATCCTGGAGCCACCTCGGCCCGACCTTTCCCGTACGCCGCCTTGGCGAAGTGCCGCTGATCCTGCCCAGCACGGGACACGGCTTGCGCGTGCTGGCCGAATCGCTCGCGGCTCGGGCGGGCACCAGCCTGCAACTGGCGCTGGAGTGCGACGCGTCCAATACTGTGTCGATGCGGTTGGTGGAAGACGGCTGCGGCGCCACCCTGCTGCCCTTTGCCGCCGTCGCGGATCGCGTGGCGCAAGGCCGGCTGCATTCAGCCCGGCTGGTGGATCCGGTGGTGACGCGGCAGGTGGCGCTTGCCACCGCGCGTAACCGCACGCCGGTGCCTGAGCTGTGGGACATCATGCAGACGGTGAGGCAGTCGGTGCGCAATATTGTGATGTCGGGGGCCTGGCCGGGGGCGCGGTTGATTTGAAACCGCTAAGCTGTCCTGAAAGTGGAAAGTGGCGTTCAGGCAAGTACTTCCAAACCATGCTTTTGGACTACCTGCAGCAGCCGCGCGGCCATCCCGCTGGGCTGCTTCTGCCCGGTCTCCCATTTCTGAATCGTCGACGTGCTTGTGTTCAGGTAGCGGGCAAAAATGGGCTGGCTCACGTTGACCGATTTGCGGATCTTGACGATGTCCTCAGCCCCGAAGTGTGGCGGTGCCTCCAGGCACAGGTCGTCATACTCGCGCATGGTCTTCTTGTTGATGGCCTTCACCCTCAAGAGGCCTGATGCAGCGCTGTGGATTGCCTCGAAGGCGTCGGTTTTGACGCGTTTAGTAGTCATGGCAGATCTCCAATAGTTCACCTTGATCGAGCAGTCCAGCGATCTGCGAGAGGGAGGCGGCCGCATAATCCCTCGACAGCTTCTTGGACCCTTCCAGCTCTTTGACGCTGATGTTCTCTCGATCTTTCTTTGCGAACAGGTAGGTGAATATCCATCGCTTTTCGACTTTGTGGAGGACGATTGTGCGATGCCTGTTCTTGTTGAGCCGCGCCTTCCAGACGCCGCCGCCTAGGTCATCGCCCTGGCCCTGCTGCAACCCTTGTGCGGTCCCGCATAATTCGGCATCGTCTATTCCAGCCTTGCCGGCGGCCTTGCTGAACCAGGATGTTTTGAAGACACGCGGGGCAAGGACTTTCATGCGAATTGCCAGAATTCGGATAACAAAATCTAGCACTGAGTGCAATACCGCTCAACATATCGCACGATACGCGCCGCATGATGCACTCGAAATACCAAGCGTCAGGAGCCCCCATGAACGCCGACCAACTCCGCACCATCCAGGCCCCGCTCAAGGAGAAGTATCGCGAACACCCCGAGGCGGCCTCGATCACCTTGCGTGCATCGAGCCGTCTAGGCGAAGGCGTTACCTGCAATGTCGAAACCGGCAAGGCGCTGGTCGAAGCCGGCCTGCATCCCGCCACCGGCGGCACCGGGCTGAGCGCCTGCTCCGGGGACATGCTGCTGGAGGCCCTGGCCGCCTGCGCCGGTGTCACGCTGAATGCGGTGGCGACGGCGCTGGGCATTGCGCTGCGCAGCGCTCGCGTGCTGGTGGAGGGTGATCTCGATTTTCGCGGCACGCTTGGCGTGAGCAAGGAAACCGCCGTGGGCTTCCAGGCAATCCGGGTGCGGTTTGAGCTGGATACGGACGCACCGCCCGACCAGGTTGAAACACTGCTGCGGCTGACCGAGCGCTACTGCGTGGTGTACCAGACGCTCGCCGGCGGAACACAGATCGGCGTTACCCATGCCGTCGGCGCGGGGCCGGCGGCATAGCGAGCCAGCTCGCCACCAGGACTAAGGCTTGATGTTCTGGTTGTGGCGGAACAGGTTGTCGGGATCGTACCGCCGCTTGACCTCGACCAGCCGGGCATAGTTCGGCCCGTACGCCGCGCTGACGCGATCGCCCTCTTCCTGCGTCAGGAAATTCACGTATACCGAGCCAAGCGCGTACGGCGCCGCAGCCTGGAAGACCTCGCGCGACCAGGCGATGCAGGCGTCGTCGTCGGCCGGCTCGGTCCAGCGTCCGTGCACGTTCATCACATAGTTGGCATCACGATTGGGATACGCCGTGGCGTGCGCCGCGACCCGGTTGGTCTGCCCGCCCATGGCGCCGATAAAGATCTCCGTGTGCGGCGAGGGCAGCTTGCTGACGTAGTCCGTCAACAACGTGAGCAGGCCATCGTCCAGGCCGGCGAAGTTGTGCGATTTCCAGTAGTTGCGCGCCCCCGGCGTGAGCAAGGGATCGAACGCCTGCTGCCAGGCGGCAAACGGCATGGGCCCGACATGCTCGCCATAGGGCGTGCCGAGATGGCGCAATGGCTCGACCAGTTGCGGCCCGTTGGCTGGCGGCCCGATGTAGCAGATGGCCAGCGCCACGATGGGCTTGCCATGTGTCTCCGGCGGCAGGAACGGCAGCGGCGGCGCGAGCCGCAGCACGGCCCACACGGTCAGCTCGTCGGGCATGCCGTCGAAGCGGTCGCGCAGGGCCTGCAACACGGCCACGCCCTGCTCCAGCGGATAGACGATCAGGCCGCCGTAGATCTCCGGGCCGACCGGCCGCAGGGCGAACTCGAACATGGTGACCACGCCGAAGTTGCCGCCGCCGCCGCGTATGGCCCAGAACAGGTCGGGGTGCTCGGTGGCGCTGGCGTGCACCAGCTTGCCATCGGCTGTCACCACCTGCGCGCTCACCAGGTTATCCACGGTGGTGCCGTACTTGCGGCTGATCCAGCCAAAGCCGCCGCCCAGCGTGAGTCCCGCCACGCCGGTGGTGGAGTTGATGCCAAGCGGCGTGGCCAGCCCGAAGGCCTGCGCCTCGTGGTCGAAATCGCCCAGCGTGGCGCCGGGCTCGACATAGGCGCGCAGTGCGCTGGGATCGATCCGCACCGATTTCATGTCCGACAGGTCCAGCGTGACCGCGCCCTCGCAAAGGGCCAGCCCACCGATATTGTGGCCGCCGGCGCGTACCGACAGCAGCACGCCGTTGTCCCGCGCGAACGCTACCGTATCGATGACATCGGCCGCGCCGGCGCTTTTGACGATGAGCGCGGGGCGCCGGTCGATCATGGCGTTCCAGACTTTTCGCGCCGCCTCATAGCCCGCCTCGCCAGGTTGCAGCACCTGGCCTCTGAGTTTCGACTTCAAACCACTGACCAGCTCACTAGACAGATCGGCCATGATGCACCTCGCGACGGAATCCCGGATATGGGTTCGGCCGCGGTACTGGCCGCATGCCACAAGGCGCGGCTTGATCCGTCTCCGGCGTCATGTCGGGGCAAAGGATGGCATGGCGAACTGAAGGGGGAAAAGCGGCAGGCGTGGGAGCCAGGAGGGGGGCCGAATCCTTCCTCATTTAAGGTTGGCCCCGGACGAATGTAAAGCGGCCGGGACACTGGTCCCGGCCGTGTAGCGTTGTCCCGGCGGCTTTTCTGGCGGGCACGCTGGCCGTGCAAACGGGTCAGGTCACCGGCGCCGGGTTGAACAGCGCCAGCGAATTGTGCAGCTTATGGTGCTCGGCCCAGGTCTTCTTGCGCCCGCTCGCCACATCCAGCATCAGCCGGAACAACTCCCAGCCCACGTCCTCGATAGTGGCCTCGCCGGTGGCGATGCGCCCGGCATTCACGTCCATCAGGTCGTGCCAGCGGCGTGCAAGATCGCTACGCGTTGCCACCTTGATCACGGGCACTTCGGCCAGGCCGTACGGCGTGCCGCGGCCGGTGGTGAACACGTGCAGGTTCATGCCGGCGGCCAGCTGCAAGGTGCCGCAGATGAAATCGCTGGCAGGCGTGGCTGCGTAGATCAGGCCCTTGTGCTTGAGCTTTTCGCCGGGCGAGAGCACGCCGGTGATGGCCGTGCTGCCCGACTTGACGATCGAGCCCATGGCCTTCTCGACGATATTGGACAGCCCGCCCTTCTTGTTGCCGGGCGTGGTGTTGGCGCTGCGGTCGACCCGGCCCTTCTCCAGGTAGCGGTCGTACCAGTCCATCTCGCGGATCATCGCCTGCGCCACTTCGGGCGTGGCCGCGCGCGCCGTGAGCTGGTCAATGCCGTCGCGCACCTCGGTGACTTCCGAGAACATCACGGTCGCGCCGGCGCGCACCAGCAGGTCGGTGGCAAACCCCACGGCGGGATTGGCGGTCACGCCTGAAAACGCATCGCTGCCGCCGCACTGCACGCCCACCACCAGCTCCGAGGCCGGGCAGGTTTCGCGGCGGCGCTGGTCAAGCTTGGCCAGGTGGGTATGCGCCATCGCCATGATGGAATCGATCATGCTCTCGAAGCCAACGTGCTCGTCGTCCTGCAGGCACACCACGCCAACATCCAGGCCGCCGGGCAAGCTGCCGGCCGGCAACAGGCGCTCCGGCTGCAGCTTCTCGCAACCCAGGCTCACCATCATGGCGGTGCCGCCGAAATTCGGGTTCAGCGCGATATTGCGCAGCGTGCGGATCGGCACGATGGCGTCCGGCGCATCGATGGCCACGCCACAGCCGTAGGTATGCTCCAGCCCCACCACGTCGTCCACATTGGGATACCGCGGCAGCAGCTCGGCCTTGATGCGCCGCACCGCGTGCGCAACAACGCCCGACACGCACTGCACGGTGGTGGTGATGGCGAGGATGTTGCGGGTGCCGACCGAGCCGTCCGGATTGCGGAAGCCCTCGAAGCTATAGCCTTCCAGCGGCGGCAGCGGGTCCGCCACGCGCGTGCTGATCGGCAGGTTGTCCAGCTCGGGCGCCACCGGCATCTCGATCACGCGCTCGTTGACCCAGCTACCCTTGGGCAGGTCGCGCAGCGCATAGCCGATCACCACGTTGTAGCGCACCACGGCATCACCGGCTGCCAGATCCGCCAGCGCCACCTTGTGGCCCTGCGGCACCCGCTCGCGCAGGGTCAGCCCGCAGGGAAACACCGTGCCCTCGGGCAGGCCGCCATCGTTGGCGACGATCGCCACGTTATCCAGCTCGTGGATGCGGATGTACAGCGGGGTGCCCTGCACCTGCGCAGCCGGCTGCGCACCGGCTGGCTGCTCTACCTTGATATCGATAACCGACATGTCTTTTTTTTCCTTCCGAAACGCTTGGCCGCTGCGCCGGGGCTGCACCCGCGCAGCCGGCGCCACTGAATTCAGGGATGCTTGAGCTCGACGCGCTTGATTTCCTTGACGATCACCAGGTAGCTGATCACGGTCACCAGCGCGTTGGCGCCGACGAAGACCAGCGCGCCATTGAAGGAACCGGTGGTGCCAAGGATATATCCGATCACGATCGGCGTGACGATGCCCGCGATATTTCCGAACATGTTAAAGATGCTGCCGGCCAGGCCAATCACTTCCTTCGGTGCCGTATCCGCCACCACGGCCCAGCCCAGCGCGCCGATGCCCTTGCCGAAGAAGGCCAGCGCCATGAAGCCCACTACCAGCCATTCGCTATCCACGTAGTTGCAGGCAATCATGCTGACCGACAGCAGCATGCCGGCGACGATCGGCACCTTGCGGGCTACCGTCAGCGAATAGCCCCGGCGCAGGAACCCATCGGAAATCACGCCGCCCAGCACGCCACCCAGGAAGCCGCAGATCGCCGGCAACGAAGCGACAAAACCCGCCTTCAGGATCGACATGCCGCGCGCCTGCACCAGGTACACCGGGAACCACGTTAGGAAGAAGTACGTCAGCACGTTGATGCAGTACTGGCCCAGGTACACGCCCAGCAGCATCCGGTTGGAGAGCAGCTGGCGCACGTAGAACCAGCGCGTGCCGGGTGCTTCCTTGTCCTTCTTGCCAGCGTCCCCGCTCATCTCGATCAGGCCGCCGCCCTGCTTGATATAGTCCAGTTCGGCGCGATTCACGCCCGGGTGGGTCGCCGGGCTGCGTACCACCTTGAGCCAGAGACCGGCCAGCACCATGCCCAGCGCGCCCATCCACATATAGACGTGGTGCCAGCCCAGCGCGTGGGTCAGCCAGGCCATCAGGGGCGTAAACAGCACCGCGGCAAAATACTGCGCGGAATTGAAGATAGCCGAAGCCGTGCCGCGCTCCGCCGTGGGAAACCAGCTGGCCACAACCTTGGCATTGGCCGGGAACGCCGGCGACTCGGCCAGCCCCACGGCAAAACGCAGCACGAACAACGTGGTCACGGCCGCGCCGACCGTGGCGAATACGCCGATAAAACCCTGCAGCAGCGTGAAGAGCGACCACAGGAAAATACTGCAGGCATAGATGCGGCGCGCGCCAAAGCGGTCCAGCAGCCAGCCGCCCGGGATCTGCGCCATCACATAGGCCCAGCTGAAGGCCGAGAAGATGAAACCCATCTGCACCGCATCGAAACCGAACTCCGAGCGCATCGCCGGGCCGGTGATGGAAAGCGTGGCGCGGTCGGCATAGTTCACCGTCGTCACCACGAAGATCATCAGCAGGATCCAGTAACGAACATTGCTGCGACGGGTGGCCTCGCCGGCCACGCTGATGGTATTGCTGAGATTCATGGGGTCTCCTGCACGGAGCCGGCTGGAAGATCTGGAAGCTGGCTTGCGGCTGGCCTCCTTCTCGCGTGCTTGGTCGGCTACGTGATATGTCATCGTATGACCGGAATTATAGGCATCCGGCTTGGTCGACAACATTAAGTGTTTACCCGAATTAGGATGCAACACCCTCAGCGAGACCGTCCTAACCGCCCAGCCGTGATCGCACCCGCGCCCTTCTCCCGAAAAACGGGACGCGACAAGCTTTCAGCCAGCTTTCACAGTGATTTACGGAGATTCTGCTCGCGCCGCTCGACGCCTCACCCAGGCCGTCTCAGATGACTGCCGCCGCCTTCAGGCAAAGTGCCACGCAAGCAACGCCGGGGATCCAACCGCACCCGAGCAAAAACACTTGCACATTCAAATTCCTAGTTGTACGATGACGTATCTCGAAATTGTGCCTGCAAAAATCAAGCACAAGACCCAGTGAACCAACCCCCTGCCCTTGCGGGTATCAGGACCAGCCATCATGACCACACCACAAGAACTCAAGCAGATCGTCTCGGAAGGCCTGCTTTCCTTCCCCGTGACCGACTTCGACGCGCAAGGCAACTTCCGCCCCGAGACCTATGTAGAGCGCCTGGAATGGCTGGCCCCCTACGGCGCCACCGCCCTGTTTGCCGCCGGTGGCACCGGCGAGTTCTTCTCGCTGACGCCGGACGACTACTCCAATGTCATCCGTACCGCGGTGGAAACCTGCGCAGGCAAGGTGCCCATCCTGGCCGGCGCCGGCGGCCCGACCCGCATGGCCATCGCCTATGCCAAGGAAGCCCAGCGCCTGGGCGCCAAGGGCATCCTGCTGCTGCCGCACTACCTGACCGAAGCCTGCCAGGACGGCATTGCCAACCATATCGAAGAAGTCTGCAAGTCGGTCAATATCGGCGTGATCGTGTACAACCGCGGCAATTCCCGCATCAACGCGGAAATGCTCGAGCGCCTGGCCGACCGCTGCCCCAACCTGATCGGCTTCAAGGATGGCGTAGGCGAGATCGAAGGCATGGTGCGCATCCGCCGCAAGCTGGGCGACCGCCTGTCCTACCTGGGCGGCCTGCCCACCGCGGAAGTCTACGCCGCCGCCTACAAGGCGCTGGGCGTGCCCGTGTACTCCTCGGCCGTGTTCAACTTTATCCCCAAGACGGCGATGGACTTCTACCGCGCGATTGCCGCAGACGACCACGCCACCACCAACCGCCTGATCGACGAGTTCTTCCTGCCCTACCTGGACATCCGTAATCGCCGCGCAGGTTACGCCGTGAGCATCGTCAAGGCCGGCGCCAAGCTGGTCGGGCACGATGCCGGCCCGGTCCGCGCGCCGCTGACGGACCTGGACGAGCAGGAACTGGCGATGCTGGATGCGCTGATCAAGAAGCTGGGCCCGCAGTAAGGGGCCGGTTAGCCGCGCCGGCGTGCACAAGCGCCGGTGTGGCCATGCCCAGCTCCATTCTCGCTCGCCCCTCTGGAGGCCGGCCGCTCAGGAGAATGGTATTTCGAAGATCCACTTGAGCGTCCAACGGTCAGCCGCGCGCGACAGCCCGCGGCCGATGCCAAAGTTGAAGACGATTGGGCCGCGATCCACATCGAAAGCAAGATAGGCGGTTTGCGCTTGCCCGGGCCCGGTCGCCGGATGATTGACGCGGCCCAGATCCATGTAATACTCGGCGCCCGCGCGCAAGCCTGGCAACACCGTTCGGGCCACCTTGAAGCTAGGCGTTGCGCTCGGTGCCGCGCTCTTGTCCACGCCGGCCAGGTCCCATCCGAGCACAGGGTTAAAGGCAAAGAGCCAGCTCGCGTCTTGATAGCCGATGATGGGTCGCAGCTCCAGCGCCTTGGTGGCGCTCTCGAATCGCTGTCCAACTCGCGCGAGTTCCACGTTTGCGCCAGCAAAGTATCCAGCGCCATCCACCGCGCGGACCGGCATCCATTTCACACGAAGCTTGGGTCCCGTCACGTAGTAGCTGTTGTCACGCGACAGCATGGTAGGGATGTAAAGCCCAAGCTCCCAGGAAGGCGAGAGGCCGTAAGAGAATTCGGCGGTCACACGCCAGCCGTGCGGGGTGGTGACTTCGCCTGGATACGATGGCTGTGAATGGCCGCTTGGCGTGGTGTTGAGATGCAGCTCGAGGCCGAACTTGCCCGGCGCGTTGATATCGCCGGTGTACACCTGGATCTCATCCGGCAGCACCGCCCACGCTGGATGGACCATGAAGCCGGGCAACGCGGAGCACAGGCAAAGAACGGCGGATACGCGGGACAAGGCGTTCATTCAGCGCTGACTCGTGGAGGCTCGCGGCGAAGCTGCCGGAATATTAGCTCCGCGCACCTGGCTTGTCATGCATATCCGAATTCGCCAATGAAAAGCGCAATTAGAGTCGTTCGCATTCTTGGCGCGAGCGCTGGGACCCATCGCGCGGACTAGCGTCTCTGCAAGGGCTGGCTGAACAGGGATGGCATGAGGTAAATGCCGCCAAAGGAAACGCTGCGGCCAACTTCGGTAAAGGCGTAAGTATCGGTCTTGTCGTCCGACCAGTCCGCGCGCGCGAACAGGCCAAGGTCTTGCCCGACCTTTTGCTCGAAACTCAGGCCAACGCCGACCTTGGCATGCTCCCTGCGCACATCACCCACACCTGGCGTGCTGCGGTTGGCATTGCCAAAGGCGATGGCGTCGCGGAAGTTGCCCATCTTCGCCTTGTTGCGCCATAGCAGCAAGCGCGCCTTGCCCTCTTGGCCGAACAGCCGGTAGCCCTTCTCCAAATCGATCTGGTCGCCGTAGTGCTGCAGGAAGCGGGTATCGAGCGGCAGGCCATTGGATTCGATTGGCTGCAGGAAACGCCCGATGCGAACCGCCCAGTCATCGTCGATGTATTCGAGCGCGATCCCCCAGTTGTAGCCGCGTGCATCTGCCGCGTAGTCGAACGAGCCGTGCGTCATGAATGACCAGATGAGAAACAGCATGCGCGGATCGTGCGCGTACTCAACCGCATTGAAGATGTCGAGCACGGGAACGTTGCCGGCCGTCAGCACCACCCGCCGCTTGTCGACGGTGGTTGCGAGCTGGTTGAAATCCGCCTCCACCTTCTCTTCGCCCCCACCCAGGCCCCAGGTCTGGCGCGGGAAAGCCCGGGCACGGAACACGGTTGGATTCGGGCCGGATACTGCGTGGCACCCGGGCGGGCCGCGCTGTCGCGACCGGTAGGGCAACTTGGCCTGGAGCGCAACGTGCGCTCTGTGCTATGGGAGAGCGTTCCAAGCTTTGCGCCGGGTAACGCAACCCACTACCAATAAGGAGTAAGGAGACCAGTATGGACAGTAGTTGTAGTCGATCTTCACACGTTCCGCCGACGAGGTAACGCAACATGCGCTATTGCCTCGTCGTCCAGCGAGGCATTGTTGCGCCCCGGCATAGCTAGTGACGCACCACGCCTCTTGCATGATTTTCGCCGCTCGCGCGGCCATCTCGGACCTACTGGTAGCCCTTGCCCATCAGGCTCTGCTCACATGGGCCTGATGGGCATCCATCAATGGGGGACGGTAGGCTTGACCACGGTGGAAGCATTGTCCGAGTCCGCATCCTTGCCGAGGAATACCATCCGCAGCGCAGGCACGATCACGAGCAGCATCAACGGCCCCACCAGCACCCCCCCCACCACCACAGTCGCCAGCGGGCGCTGCACCTGGCTGCCGATGCCGGTGGAGATCGCCGCCGGCAGCAAGCCGATACATGCCGACAACGCGGTCATCAGCATTGGCCGCATCCGACTGGATGAAGAACACCAGCAGGCAGCCAAAGAAAAGGCTGTGCAGGACGGTGTGGGTGGTGACCGACACCAGGCTGGAGCGATCGTAGTAGGACTCGACCTTGACGCCGGCGGACAAAGTGCCGTCGCTATTGATCTTCTCGATCTCGGCCTTGACGCGTGCGACCACCTCATTGGTCTGCAAGGTCCGGTTCATCACCACGACGGCGGTGACCACGTCGTCTTCGTTGTCGCGGCCGGATTTGCCCAGCCGTGGCGTGAAGCCGATCTTGACCATGGCGACAGATGTTGACATCCTCCCCTCCCTCGACCTGCGGCCGCCGCCTTTCGGTGGAAAGGGAGGGGATTCCTACGGCGCTACGCAGATGCGATGCACACCATCGCGTGGTTTTGGCTGATCGCATTGCGTTTTCCTGATGCACGTGCATTTGGTCTTCGTGACCAAGTATCGGCACAATGTGTTCACCAAGGAGATACTCGGCGACATGCGCGGCATCTTTGCCAGCGTCTGCTTGGATTTCGAATCCGAACCGGTGGAGTTCGACGGCGAGGACGACCATGTTCACTTGCTGGTGAACTATCCGCCCTAGGTCTCAGTGTCATTCTTGGTGAACAGCCTGAAAGGCATGTCCAGCCGCCCGATTCGACAAAAGGGATACCTCAGCATCCGCAAGAAACTGAGGCGCTCTCTGGTCGCCGTCCTACTTCGCTGGAAGCTGTGGCGGTGCGCCTATCGAGATTGTGCGGCAATACATCGAACAGCAGAAAACGCCGCACTAGGCTCAGCATTGGACGCCTACGCCGTCCGCGCTATCCTTCCTCCGCCTGAAGGCCGAGGTTTGACGCGCATCCGATCAAGCTCATTCCCGCTAACAGATGAGCCCTCCTTTACCGAGACGCCCTACGCAGATGGACGGCGGCGCTACGATGGGCCATTGCTGATGCGCGTGTGTCCGCTATGCGAGCGCGCCGCGCATCCTGGCTACGGGATCGATAAGGCCCCACGCCCAACCCAATTCCCCGCCTGGCTTTCCAGCCGCGCCCGGATGAAGTCCATCAACGTGCGGGTGGCCAGCGTGGGAAACCGGTTCGGCGCGGTCAGCATGTAGATGCTGTCGCCCACGCCTTCGGGCTCGTACTCCGGCAGCACCTCCACCACTTCGCCGCGCCCGATCTGCTGCCACACGGCATAGCGCGGCAGCAAGGCAACGCCAAGCCCCGCCATCATCGACTCGAACAAGAAGGGGTAGTCGCCGGACTGGATGCGCGGGGCGACCCGCAGGATCAGCGGCGTGCCGGCCAGCTTCAGCTTGAGATCGAAGCGGCGCCCCAGCGACGCCGGCGCGATCAGGTCGCAGTGGCCGAGATCCTCCGCGCGGCTCACCGGCCCGCGCTCCGCCAGGAAGCCGGGCGATGCGCACAGGCACCAGCCCACCTCGCAAATCTTGCGCGCCACGTGATCCTCCGGCGGCAGGGAGGTGATCTTCAGCGCCACATCCACCTCGGCCGAAATCAGGTCGCCGATATAGTCGTTGATCAGCACGCGCAGGGAGATGGCCGGGTACTGCCGGGCAAATTCCAGCAATACCTGCGCCAGGTACAGGTGCCCGAGCCCGGTTGGCAGGCGGATCCGCACATCGCCGCGCACGGTCTGGCCCAGGCTGTCGATGGAGGTGCCCGCCGCCTGCAACTCATCCAGCATGCGCACGCCGTGCGCATACAGCAGGCGCCCGGCCTCGGTCAACTCCACGTGGCGGGTGGTGCGCCGCATCAGTTGCGCGCCCATGTGCTGCTCCAGCGCCTTGAGCCGGCGCGAGACATTGGAGCGGGTCATGCCACCGCGCACGGCAGCGGCCGTGAGTGTCCTGGATTCCACCAGGGTGACAAACAGCCGGATGAGGTTCAAGTCGAAGCTAGCGTTATTGTCAATCATGAGTCAACACGGATGGCACAGGTCGGCGGATTGTCGCGGCCAGGAGTACGCCCTAGCATAAAGCATCCGACGCCACCTTGCGACTCTTCGATCCCTACCGATGACCCAGACCAACTCGCAACACCCACTACCCTCGCATTCCGTTCCTTCATCCGAAGCCGACGCCGACCTGCCCTTCGCCGGCCTGCGCATCCTGGATATCAGCCAGGGCATTGCGGGCCCGTATTGCGCGCATATCCTCTGGCAACAAGGCGCGGACGTCATCAAGGTCGATCCGCCCGCCGGAGACTGGGGCCGGCATGTTGGCGTGGTACGCGGCGAGCACAGCGCGCTGTCGATCGCGTACAACGCCGGCAAGCGCGGCGTCTGCATCGATGCGGCCACCGACGCCGGCAAGGCGTTGTTGTTCGACCTCGCGCTGCAGGCGGATATCGTGGTGCAGAACTTCCGGCCGCAGGTTGCCGAGCGGCTTGGCGTGGGCTACGCCGCGCTGTCCGCGCGCAACCCGGCGCTGGTCTATGTGTCCATCAGCGGCTACGGCGCGGGCGGCCCCTATGCCGACTATCCCGCCTCGGACTCCGTGATGCAGGCCGACAGCGGCCTGATGCATACGAACCGCATGGCCGACGGCACGCCGCGCCGCATCGGCATGCTGCTGGCTGACGCGGCCACCGGCCTGTACGCGGCGCAGGCCTGTGCCGCCGCCTTGTGCAGGCGCTTTCGCAGCGGCGTGGGCGCGCATGTCGAGCTGAGCCTGTTCAACGCCTGCGTGGCGCTGCAGGCCAACAACATCCTAGAGTACGCCATCCAGGGCGCCGTGGCCGCCGGGCCGGTGAGCGCACCGAATGGCGTCTTTGCCACCAGCGATGGCAGCCTCACCTTGCTGGCGCTCAACAATGCGCAATTCGGCAGGCTCTGCCGCGCGCTGGATCGCCCAGGCTGGGCGGAAGATGCGCGCTTTGCGGACAACGCCAGCCGCATGGCGCACGCGGCCTGGCTGCAGGACGCCGTGGCTACGGTGCTCAGCAGCCAAAGCACGGCGCACTGGCTCGGCATCTTGCAGGCGCACGACATCCTTCATGCGCCGGTGCGCGACTACCAGCAAGTGCTCGACCACCCGCAAGCGGCGCAGCAGGGGACCTTCCAGACGGTCGAGCAGGCGGGGCTGGGCGCCCTGCCGTTTGCCGGCATCCCTACCAAGGGCCTGCGGCGAGCGGCCACCGCCGCGCCGCGTGTCGGAGAACACACCGAAGCCGTGCTGCGTGAATTCGGTGTCACCCCGGACCAGCTCGCGCAATTACTGGCGACGGGCGTGGCCAGGCAGGCCAGCCCTCTGGCGGGTAAAACCACCACGGGAGGCACGGCATGATGCGGGCCCTGCTCTGCGAACATTTCGGCGAAGCGCAGGACGTCCGCCTTGCTAGCATTCCGCGGCCGGCGCTTGCGGATCCGCACGCGGTCACTCTGGCCGTGGAATACGCCAGCGTAAGCCATGCCACAGGCCTGATGGTGGCGGGCCGCTACCAGACCAAGCCGCCATTGCCATTCGTGCCTGGCACCGAGGCGGTCGGCCGCGTGGTGGCTTGCGGCGCCGCCGTAACCCGCCTGCACCCTGGCGACCGCGTGGTAGCCATTGCCGACTGGGGCTGCTTTGCAGAAGAAGTCACGCTGCCGGAATACACCGTCTACCCCATTCCCGATACGCTCGACGCGCTGCAAGCCCTGCCGATCCCGCTCTCCTACGGCACCGCTTACTGCGGCCTGGTGTGGCGCTGCGCGGTGCAGCCCGGCGACACGGTGCTGGTGCTTGGCGCCGGCGCCGGCGTCGGCCTGGCGGCGGTGGAAATCGCCCACCAGCTCGGGGCGCAGGTGATCGCCTGTGCCAGCACCGAAGCGAAACGCGCGCAGGCCCTGCGCCGCGGCGCCATGCATGCACTTGCACCGGACGACCTCGCCGCCGCCGTCAAACGCGTGACTGGCGGGCGCGGTGCCGACGTGGTGGTGGACCCGGTAGGCGGCGACCTGTTCGACCAGGCGCTGCGCGCGGCGGCGGCCAATGCGCGGATACTCAGCATCGGCTTTGCCAGCGGCCGCATCCCGCAGGCGCCGCTGAACCTGCTGCTGGTAAAGAACCTGACGCTGCATGGATTTTTTGCAGGCCGCTATATCGGCTGGACGCCTGCCAACGAGCGGGCACAGCATGCGCCTGCGCTGCAGGCCGTCATGCAGACGCTGTGCGGCTGGGCCAGCGAAGGCAAGATTCGACCGACCGTGTCGAAGGTGTACCCGATGACCGGGCTGGCCGAGGCGCTGGGCGCTCTGGAAGCCAGGCAGGTCGTCGGCAAAGTCGTGCTAAAAATCAAGGAGACAAATTCATGCCATTCCGATTCAGGGTCCTGAACACGCAGCGCAGTACACAGCACACCAAACATCGCCGATCCGCGCTACGCCTTGCTCTGATGGCCACGTTGGCAACAGCCGCCTTTGCTAGCTTGGGCACATCGCCCGCCCGTGCCGCCGGCGATTTCCCGCAGCGCCCGATCCGCATGGTGCTCCCTTACCCCCCGGGCGGCCCTACCGACCTGCTCGCGCGCGTGGTCGCCGTCAAGATGGGCGACACGCTCGGGCAGACGGTGGTGATCGACAACAAACCGGGCGCCAGCGGCATGATCGGCGCTGAAGTGGTTGCCAAGGCCGCGCCCGATGGCTACACGATCCTGGCCAATGCCTCGCTGCATGTGATCAATCCGAGCATCTACCCCAAGATGCGCTACGACGCCTTCCGCGATTTTGTGCCCATCACGCAACTGGCGGATGTGCCGCTGGTGCTGGTGGTCAACAACGATTCGCCGGTCCGGACCGTGCAGGACCTGATCGCGTATGCCAAGGCCAGGGGCGGCAGCATCAACTTCGGCTCGGCCGGCAATGCGTCGGCCCAGCAACTGGCGGCCGAATCGTTCAAGTTCGCCGCCAATGTCTCGATGCAGCACGTGCCGTACAAAGGCAGCTCGCCCGCGCTGACCGACCTGATGGGCGGCCAGATCCAGTTGATGTTCGACTCGATGCCGTCGGCGATGCCGTTCATCAAGGCCGGCAAGCTGCGCGCCGTGGCCGTCACCACGCTCAAGCGCGCGCGTGCCCTGCCGGACGTGCCCACGGTGGCGGAATCCGGCTTGCCCGGCTTCAATATCAGCACCTGGTACGGCCTGTGGGCGCCGCGCGGCACGCCGGCCCCGATCGTCCAGAAGCTGGCGGCCCACGCCGCGCAAGCGCTGCGGCAGCCGGACGTGCAGCGCCAGTACGCCGACATGGGCGCCGAGCCGGTGGGCTCCTCCCCCGCCGAGTTCGCGCGCTACACCGTGGCAGAGGGCAACAAGTGGGCCGAGATCGTGCGCAAGTCGGGCGCCAAGGCGGATCAATAGCCATCGGCGCGCTGCCGTGGCAGGCGGCAGCGCCGATGGACAGATCCGACCCCCGGCGGGACAATTGCCATCCCGGTGCCCGCCCCCGCCCCATGAAAACCGTCCCGACCTACTCCCTCTACGGGGTCAACTCAAACGAGCCCCTGCTGGAACAACTGCATTTCGAGTCGATCCCGGAGCGCAGCGGCGTCAACGACTGGGAAATCAAGCCGCACCGCCACGAACGCTTTTTCCAGGTCCTTTACGTGCACCAGGGCGGCGGCCGCGCGCTGCTCGATGACCGCGAGTATCCCTTGGGCTCGCGTACCGTGGTGACGGTGCCGCCGCGTTGCGTGCATGGCTTTCGGTTTACGCCGGACGTGGATGGCATCGTGATCACCATGACCGACCACTACCTGCACACGTTGCTGGCTGGCGTGCCGGATGCGCTACCGCTGTTCGAGCGGCCCTACCATGACCAGTTCGGTGGCCCGGCCGGCAGCGAACGCGATGACGCCACCGTGCTTGCCGGAGCGCTGGAACTGTTCCGTGCGGAGATGAACGCGGTATCGCTGTGGCGCGGCGCTGCCTTGTCGGCGCTGCTGTCCTTGCTGCTGGTGGGCATTGCCCGGCGCGCTTGCGGCGCGGGTGCAACCGGGGCGCAGCCGGCGGGCAGGACCGCGCGCCACTTCCAGCAGTTCCAGCAACTCGTGGAGGCGCGTTTTCGGAATCACCAGGACCTGGCGGGCTATGCCGACACGCTCGGTATCTCGCCCACCCAGCTCAACCGCATCTGCCAGCAACTGGCCGGCAGGAGTGCGCTGCAGTTGATTCATTCGCGCCTGATCGTGGAGGCGCAGCGCGACCTGCTCTATAGCGATCTCGACATCAAGCAGATCGCCTCGACGCTGGGCTTTGCGGATGCCGCGTATTTCGCGCGCTTCTTTGCCAAGCACGTGGGCCAGACACCGAGCGCCTTCCGGCAGCACGGGCGCGCCCGCCTGCCGGCGCCGCAAGCCACGCGCTAGCGCCTTGCTTTACAACGAGAAACTGTCGGAACGCGCCAGCGGCCAGTACTTCTCGTAGAGCTGGTAGCGGAAGTTCCCGTTGATCAGGTCCCCCGGCGTGAGGAATTTGAGCAACTCGGACATCAGCCGCACTTCGTTGGGCGAGATGCGCCGCACGATATGGTGCGGCTTGAGATCGCCCGGATGCTTCAGGCCGGCTGCCTGCAGGATTTCCAGCAGCGCATGCAGCGTCTGGCGGTGGAAGCTGGCTACGCGATCCGCCTTGTCAGGCACCACGATGGCGCGCTGGCGCACTGGATCCTGCGTGGCCACGCCCACGGGGCAGCGGTCGGTATGGCACTTCTGCGCCTGCACGCAGCCGAGCGCAAACATAAAGCCGCGCGCCGAGTTGCACCAGTCGGCACCGGTGGCCAGCGTGCGCGCCACGTCAAAGGCGGTGATGATCTTGCCGCTCGCGCCGATGCGGATCTTGTCGCGCAGGTTCACGCCCACCAGCGTGTTGTGCACCAGCAGCAGCCCCTCTTGCAGCGGCACGCCGATATGGTCGACAAACTCCAGCGGCGCCGCTCCCGTGCCGCCTTCGGCGCCATCCACCACGATGAAGTCCGGCAGGATGCCGGATTCCAGCATGGCCTTGACGATGCCGAAGAATTCCCACGGGTGCCCGATGCAAAGCTTGAAGCCGGTGGGCTTGCCGCCGGACAGCGTGCGCAGCCGGTCGACAAACTGCAGCAGGCCCAGCGGCGTGGAGAACTCGCTGTGCGTGGCCGGCGAGATGCAATCCTCGCCCATGCCGATGCCGCGCGTGGCGGCGATCTCCGGCGTCACCTTGGCCGCCGGCAGCACGCCACCGTGGCCCGGCTTGGCGCCTTGCGAGAGCTTGACCTCGATCATCTTGACCTGTGGCGAGCGCGCCTGTTCGGCGAACTTGTCGGGATCGAAGCCACCGTCCGGGCGGCGGCAGCCGAAGTAGCCGGAGGCCACCTCCCAGATCAGGTCGCCGCCTTCGGCCCGGTGATACGGCGAGATGGAGCCTTCGCCGGTATCGTGGATAAAGCCGCCGAGCTTGGCGCCGCGATTGAGCGAGCGGATCGCATTGCCCGACAGCGCGCCAAAGCTCATGGCCGAGACGTTGAAGATCGACAGCGAGTAAGGCTGGGCGCGGCCCTCGCCTACGGTGATGCGGAAGTCGGCGGAGGGGATGCGGGTCGGCGCGAGCGAGTGGCTGATCCACTCGTGGCCCGCCAGGCGCACATCGATCTCGGTGCCGAAGGGCCGGCTGTCGACCTCGTTCTTGGCACGCTGGTAGACCAGGCTGCGCTGCTGGCGCGAGAACGGCATCTCATTGGTGTCGTCCTCGATGAAATACTGGCGGATCTCCGGGCGGATGAACTCGAACAAGAAGCGCAGGTGGCCCCAGATCGGATAGTTGCGCAGGATGGAGTGACGCGACTGCGCGATGTCATGCATGCCCACCAGCAGCAGCACGACCGGCGCTGCCAGCCACGCCGGGGAGATGCGTTGAACGGCGGCGAGTGCCGCAAGGACCAGCAAGGCGAGCGCGGTCAGCCAGACCGCGCCGTAACGACGAGAAAGCATGGGGACTCCTTGACTCCTTATGGCCGGCACACGGCCGGCAACCCCACGATTATCGCCGTTCCTTGTTACATGGGCTGATACCCGGTTGCACCGCCCTGCCCGGCGCGCACCTCCGGTGGCCGCTGCGGGGCTTGATCGGCCTCCACGGCCGCGACGATCTGCGCGAAGGCGGCATCGGATTCCGGCATCGGCAACAGTATCCACACGTGGAACATGCCCTCGTACTCGTAATACCGCAGCGGCAAGCCCTGTTGCTCCGCAAGCGCGCGGTAGGTGCGGCAGTCTGGCAGCAGGACGTCGTGGGTGCCGATGAAAAGCGTCACTGGTGGCAGGCCACGCAGGCTGCCGTAGATGGGGCCGACCTGTGGGAGCGTGACCGGATCGCCGCCGGCATAGACGCGGCCGCACTCGATGCCGCCGAGCTTCGACAGCATCGGATCGAGGGGTTCGAGCGCATCGATGGCCGGGTTGCTGCCGGTGGCATCCAGGAACGGCGACAGCAAGACCAGGCGGCCGGGCAGCGCGCGCCCGGTATCCCGGGCCACTTGCGCCAGCGCGAGCGCCATGCCACCGCCGGCGGAGTCGCCCATGACGGTCAGGCTGGCGGGCGGCTTGCCGCGGACCAGCTGGTCGTAGAGCGGCAGTAATCCTGCAAAGACTTCACGGTGGGTATGCTCGGGCGCCAGCGGATAGATCGGCACGGTCACCGTCGCGCCGAGCGCGTCCACCAGCTTGCCGATGAAGTCCCAGTGCTGGCTGACGATATCGAAGACGTAGCCGCCGCCATGCAGGTAAAGGATCTGCCTGCCGCTGTCGCCGTCCCGCGGGCGCACGGTGTAGACCTCCACGCCGGCCACGGGTTCCATGCTCACCGCATGACGCGCCATCAAGCGCGGCGTGGGATCCGCGCGGCCGATCTTGCGGCGGCGGCGAATTTCCTCATGCAGCGCCTGCGCGCTGGAAAAACGCTGTTTGCGCCGGACCAGGCGCAAGGCAAGCCGCCACAGGCGGCACTGGATGCTAGGCATGACGATCTCCCGGAGTCTTGCATCGGCTTCGTGCTGGCCGGCTGGTCGATTGCAACGCGGGAAGGAAGCGAAAAACGTCCCATTTCCGCAACCGGTTTGCTCTCCTCTCCCGCTCGCGGGAGGGGCCGGGGGAAAGGGAGCGACAGCCCTCGTCATTCCAGACGGCTTGGGCGCATCCCGCATACAAAAAAGGAGCCGGCTAGCGGCTCCTTTTCAGGCTGGAAACAGGGCCCCTATCAGGCGGCAGCTGCGTCCTTCAGCTTCTTCAGCGGGCGTACCTTGACCTTGACGCTCGCCGGCTTGGCCGGGAACCAACGCTCTTCACCGGAGAACGGGTCCTTGCCGAAGCGCTTCTTCTTGGCCGGTACTTGCTGAGCCGTGACCTTCATCAGGCCGGGCAGCGTGAATTCGCCGGCGCCCTTCTTGTGCAGTGCGCTGACGATGGTGTTTTCCAGATGGGCCAGCACCGTCTTCACGGCCTTGGCGTCCAGCTGGGTCTGTGCTACCAGGTGAGCGACCAGGCTCGACTTGTTGAAGGTGTCCTTCAGCGGGCGCGGGGTCACCGCGGCAGCCGGAGCAGCCTTCTTGGCCGGCGCGGCCTTCTTGGCAGCAGCCTTTACGGGAGCGGCTTTGGTTGCCGGTGCCTTCTTGGCAGCGGTCTTGGTTGCAGTCTTCGCGGTCGGATTCGCTTTGGTCGCCATATCGATAAATATGAGTTGAACAGAATGATGTCGCACGGGATGTGGCATCCGATGTCGCTCGACGCTTCGTCGATCGACTATCGGCGCGCGGCATCGACTGAATCATAGCGGAAACAACGGCACGTCAAGGGGTTTTCGTGTGTGCGAGTGTAAAAACCGGGGTTTTCCCCGGGTTTTTTTGATGTTTTACCTCGCGCGGCCTGCCGTTGTGTCGCGCGGACGCAGCAGTGGATGCGTCCGTGGACTCTATTTACAAGGGGTAAACGCGCGATTTCGTCTTTTTTGCCACGCCGGATGCCGCGCGCGCGCCGAGGATTTCAGCCGCCTTCTTGCGCGCGCGGCACCCTTAGCCGCGCAGCTCGCGCCGCAGGATCTTGCCCGTGACCGTCTTCGGCAGCTCGTCGATGATCTCCACCACGCGCGGGTATTTATAGGCGGCCATGCGCTCCTTGCACCAGGCCAGCAGCGCTTCCGGCGTGACACTGGCCTGCGGTTTCAGGCTGACCACGGCCTTCACCGTCTCGCCGCGATAGGCGTCGGGGATGCCCACCACCGCCGCCTCGCGCACCGCGGGGTGCGTATACAAGACGTCTTCCACCTCGCGCGGCCAGACCTTGTAGCCGGCGGCAACGATCATGTCCTTCTTGCGGTCGACCAGGTAGAACCAGCCTTGCGCGTCCATGAAGCCAACATCGCCGGTGTGGAAATAGCCGCCCGCCATGGCTTTTGCTGTTTCCTCCGGCTTGTTCCAGTAGCCCGGCACGATCATCGGCCCGCGCGAAATGATCTCGCCGACCTCGCCCACCGGCACCGGCGCGCCCGCATCGTCGCCGATGAAGGAATCGACGTTGAAGGCGGGCACGCCGATCGCCAGCGTGCCGGAGGCCGGATCCACCGGTGCCGCCCGGCCCAGCGGCACCACGTGGGTGGGCGAGTTGGTTTCGGTCAGGCCGTAGCCATTGTGGATATAGTGGCCAAACCTGGCGCGGAACTGCTCCACCACGCTCGGCGGGATCGGCGCGCCACCCGAGTAGATCTTGCCCAGCGTGGCGAAATGCTCGCGGGTAGCCTCGGG
Organism: Cupriavidus sp. 8B; assembly: GCF_054589115.1. NCBI lineage: Bacteria > Pseudomonadati > Pseudomonadota > Betaproteobacteria > Burkholderiales > Burkholderiaceae > Cupriavidus > Cupriavidus sp. 8B. Next base: position 38,597 of record NZ_BAAILO010000026.1, read on the forward strand.
GTGGTTCATCAGCGCGATGAAGACCGTGATCGAGCCGATGGTGAACTCGACCCGCCGGTCGCGGATGGCCTCCAGCACCACGCCCGGCTCGAAGCGGCAGGCAAGCACCAGGGGCGCGGCGCAGATAAAGGCCGCCGCCACGTGGCCCACCAGGCCGGTGATATGGAAGAGCGGCGCCACGCCGAGGATCGGTCCCCCCTCCCGCAATCCGATCCAGTCGCGGTACACCTGCGCATTGAAAGCAACATTGCCATGGGTGTTCATCGCACCCTTGGGCACACCGGTGGTGCCGGAGGTGTACACCAGCATCGCGATATCGTTTGCCGCGAGCGTGACCGGCGCAGGGCTCTGGCCCAGGTACTCTTGCACCAGCGCCAGCAGATCGGGCACGCCCTCGGCGGGCTGGCGCTTGGTCGCGGCAAACAAGCGCGGATCGGCGCGCCTCTGGAAATCCAGCTCGGACGTGGTGATCACCGCTGGCAGCGCAAGGGGCGCGCTGCCGTCGCCCTGGCCGCGCCGCTCAGCATCGAACAGCCCGCTCACCACATCGGCATAGAGCGATTCGTGGCAGATCAGTACCTTCGCGCCGGAGTCGGCCAGCACCAGGCGCAGTTCGCGCGCCCGGTTCATGGGGTTGACCGGCACCGCGATGGCGCCGAGCTTCCACGCGGCAACCAGCCCGATGACGAACTGGGGCACGTTCTGCAGGTACAGTGCAACCCGCTCGCCGCGCGTACAGCCGCGCGATGATAGCGCTACCGCCAGCGCGTCGGAAAGCGCATCCACCTCGGCATGGCTGAGCGTGGCGTCGAAGTAGTGGATTGCCGGGCTGGCCGGCGCGCGCTCCGCGGCGGCCCGGAAAATGGACAGCGCGTCGGTAAACTGCGGGGTGATGGTGTGCGGCTGGCCGGCGTTGTAGCTGGAGAGCCAGGGTTTCTCTTCATAGGGCGTCATGAGGCACCTCGATAGGCACGGCGGGTAGTGTCAAGAATTGCGCTTGGTCGAAACGAAGCTGGCGCCGCCCGGCGCAATAGGCCATTGAGGCTTCTCCACCGGGCGGCGCCGAGGGCTGGTTTTCTGCTTGGTTTACTTGATGACCACCGGGTTGACCGGCGCGCCACTGCCGTTCACGACCTTGAGCGGCGCTGCCGTATAGAGGAAGGTCCACTGCTTATCGTCCGCGCAGTCCGCCGCGAGCGGGTCCAGCTGCGCGATCTCGGTCAGGGTGACGCCCAGGTTGCGCATCAGCGCATTGTGCAGCGGCAAGGCCACGCCCGAGACCGGGTCCACCGTCACCTCGTTGGCAATCGTGTCGGTGACGAGGTTGGGAATCTCCATGCGATGGAACCACTCGACCAGTTCGGGGCTGTAGGTCAGGCCCGGCTCGACGAACTCGCGATAGAACTCGGCCTGGTCGCGCTTGTAGAAGGAGCCGATCCAGCCGGTGCGGATCACCAGGATGTCGTGCTTCTCGATGCGCACGCCCTGCATCTCGGCCGCGGCCAGCAAGTCCAGGTGGGTGAAAGTCTCGCCCGGGCCGAGCACGTCCTTGCCGCGATGGCGCGCCATGTCGATCAGGATGCCGCGCCCGACCACGCCGCGCTCCGCGATCGGCAGGATGCTGGCCTTTTCCAGGCCGCCGATGGTGGATTTGGCATCGTAGCCGTTCCACAGCTGATCGCCGTACCAGACATGGCCCAGGGCGTCGTACTGGGTCGAGCCCTGCAGGTACATGATCATCATGTCGTCCGCGTACTCGGCCTCGCCGGGGAACTTCGGGCCCTTGCCGCAAAGGTAGTGGCCCTTGTCCATCACGTTGAGGCGGCGTGCCTGCGAACGCCCCGGCCAGACCGGGTCGCCGGCGGGGTTTCCCATCTGGATCTGCAGGGTGAAGGTCTTGCCGGAGCGCACGCAAGCCACGCCGCGCAGCACCTCCGCCCGGGTGAGATAGTTCAGCGATCCGACCTCGTCATCCGGCCCCCATTTGCCCCAGTTCTTCGGTGCATCGCGCAGCAACTCGGCTACCAGCGGGACGTTCTTCGATTCCATGCCATGTCTCCTTTTTGGATTGACCCTGGGGGATCGCACTGTGCCGGTCATGTCCGCGGTGCATGGTCGAACATGCGTGGAGAACATAAATTAGAACGGTCGTGCGTTTTATTGTGGGTCGAGTGTAGGACCAGGCGCAGGACAATGTCCACACATGGAAAACCCGTCCGAGGGTTTCAGGGACCCGCTTCAGTCGCCCAGCCCAAAGGCCAGCAGCGGCCCGAGCACCAGGGCCCCGAGCACGATCATGGACAGGCCGCTGTCCATGTGCTTCCATTCGTGCAGCACGGCGCGCGCATCGACCTGCGCCCAGAACAGGGACACGACGCCCAACAGGACGACGATCACCGCGGCGGCCAGCGCGAGGCCGTCGCGCGTGGCACGGCGGTGCATATCGGAAGGGTTATCATTGGAAGCGCGGACGCCTTGCATGGCCTGACTCCTGGGAACTTGTGACGATGACAATCGATTCAATGGCGCCCATTGTCGTGATCCCTGCCTGAACCCATGCTGAGCGCGCCGTTCAGCTTGCGTTCAGGCAAGGCACGGCAGACTGCTTCGTTCCATCAAGGCTTGCTCACAATCGTATTGCCCCGCTCCCTCACGCCATTGCCTTCGTCCCGCACCGCGCGTTCCCCGCGCACCTCATCCCTGCCTCGCGCACTGTTGCCGTTTCTAGCTGCCTTGTCGCTGCTGCTGGCGGCACCGCCGCAAGCCCATGCCGACAAGGACGCCGACCGCGCCCGCGCCGCCGTGCAGTCCGGCGAGATCTTGCCGCTCACGCGCATCCTGGAGACGGTGTCGGCGCAGTACACGGGCGATGTGATCGGCGTCAAGCTCGACCGCGACGATGGCGTCTGGCAGTACGAGGTCAAGCTGCTGCTGGCGAGCGGCTCGGTGGCCAAGCTCGAGTACGACGCAAAGACCGCCACCCTGCTCAAGGCCAAGGGGCGCGACCTTGACCAGGCTCGCAAGAAGCCCTGACCCCCCATGCGCATCCTCCTGGTAGAAGACGAGGCCGTGCTGGCCGCCCAGATCCACGCCAGCCTGGTCAGCGCGGGCTACGCGGTCGATACGGCCGCGCACGGCATCGATGCCTGGCACCTGGGCGCCGAAGAGCCTTACGATGCCGTGGTGCTCGACCTCGGCCTGCCCGGGCTGGATGGACTGTCCGTGCTGCGCCGCTGGCGCGCGGCGCAGGTGAGCCTGCCGGTGCTGATCCTGACCGCGCGCGACAGCTGGACCGACAAGGTGGAAGGCATCGATGCCGGGGCCGACGACTATCTCGCCAAGCCCTTCCGCATGGAGGAGTTGCTGGCCCGCATTCGCGCGCTGATCCGCCGCGCCCACGGCATGCCCGCGCCTGAGCTCGCATGCGGCCCGGTGCGCCTGAACGCGCGCACGGGCGTGGCGACCGTCGACGGCGCCGCGGTGATGCTGACCGCGCATGAGTTCAAGGTGCTGGATTACCTGATGCACCACCCGGGCGCGATCATCAGCAAGGCCGTGCTGACCGAGCACATCTACGCGCAGGATTTCGACCGCGACAGCAACACCATCGAAGTCTTCATCGGACGCCTGCGGCGCAAGCTCGGCGTGGACGTGATCGAGACCGTGCGCGGACAGGGCTACCGCCTGCGCCCGCCGGCGTCTCCCGACGCTCCCGAAGCTTCGGCAGCCCCCGCCAACTGACCCATGCGCCAGTCCTTAGCCATCCGCCTGCTAGCGGTCGCGGCCATCTGGCTGGCCGCGGCGCTGGGCGGCACCGGCTGGCTGCTCTCCACCCTGTTTGCGCGCCATGTCAACGATACCTATGTGCGCCAGCTCGACAACCAGCTCACCAGCCTGGCTGCCGCGCTGGACTGGAGCGCCGACGGCAAGCTCGCGCTGACCCACGCCCCGGCCGACCCGCGCTTCGATCTGCCTTACTCCGGCGCCTACTGGCAGGCACAGGCGCCAGGGGCCACGCTGCGCTCACGCTCGCTCTGGGACGCCGAGATGCCAGCCACGGTGGGCAACAAGGTAGCGGGCAGCCATGCCGAGATCCGGCCCGGGCCAAGCGGGCAATCGTTGCTGGTAGTGTCGCGCCCCATCGTGCTGGCGTCGGCCGATACGCCGGTGATGCTGTCGGTGGCGCTGGATCGCACCGAGCTGCGCGCGGCGCGCCAGGCCTTCAACCGGCTGCTGGGCTGGTCGCTGACGGCGCTGGGCGCGGGCCTGCTGCTGGCGGTGGCGGCCCAGGTGAAGTTTGGCCTCGCGCCGCTGGCGCGGCTGCGCCAGGCGCTGGCTACCTTGCAGGCACGCCGCGAGAGCCGGCTGGGGGGCACGTGGCCGTCCGAGGTGGTGCCGCTGGTCACCGAGATCAATAGCTTGCTGGCGCGCAACGCCGATGCGCTGGAGCGCTCGCGGCGCCAGGCGGCCGACCTCGCCCACGCCGTCAAGACACCCCTCGCCATCCTCGCCAACGAAGCCGAGCGCCTGCCCGGCGAAGCGGCGCGCGCTGCCGCCAGCCAGGTCGAGGCCATGCGCCGGCAGGTGGATCGCCACCTGGCGCGCGCACGGGCGGCAGGGGCGGCGAGCACGCGCGGGGCGCGCATCGAAGCCGGCCCCGCGGCAGGCGAGCTCGCGCGCGCGCTGACCCGCCTGCACAGCGGGCGCGAGATCGATATCCGGGTGGAAGGCAACGGGCACTTCGCCGGCGACCGCCAGGACCTGATCGAGATCCTCGGCAACCTGCTCGACAACGCCTGCCAATGGGCTCGCTCGCGCGTTCGCGTCCAGCTCGCCGAGCGCGGCGGCATGCTTGAAGTCGTAGTGGAAGACGATGGCCCAGGCATGCAGGCCGAGGCCCGCGAGCTGGCTACCGCACGCTTTGGGCGGCTGGATGAGTCCGCTGCCGGCAGCGGACTGGGCTTGGCCATCGTCAGCGAGATGGCGGCCCTGTATGAAGGGGGACTGGAGCTCGGCAGCAGCGAGCTGGGC